>JBEEHI010000059.1:0-20381 GCA_041167305.1 Verrucomicrobiota bacterium | reverse complement strand
TTAAAGACGGCCAGCTCCAGCCGCATCGGAAATTTCGCCGGGCCAGCGCGTGGCTCTCCGACGATCCCGACCGTTTGCTGCTAAAAATCGACGCCCAGGTTTTTGTCGGCAGCGTGTTCTGCGAACTCCAGTCGGTCGAGTTCGAGAATCCGAAGCCGTAATCTCTTCTGGAGCCGTCGCCCTGCGGGCGGCGCGGGAAAGGACGACGCTGCGATCAGCGCGGAATGTAGACCCGCTCGTGTCCGGGACCGAACCGTATCCGTGGCGGAAAGAAGCGAGGGTAATTTCGGCGGTAGCCGGTCGTCCGTTGTTGTTCTGGAAGCAGGCTGAGCGCCGCTAACGTTTCCACGTCGAGGCGGCCACTGGGCTGCAGGCCGAATCGGGCCTGGTAATTCCGGAGCGCGAAATTCATCGCGGGTCCGTAAAGACCGTCGATTTCATCGCGGTAAAATCCCTGCCGCATCAGGATGATTTGCGCCCGGCTTACGATGTCCTGCTGCACCTGCGGCGGCGCGCCTTCGTAAGGAGTCTCCGTCAGGACACCGGCACTTTCGACGCGTGGCGGCTGCGGTGACACAGGCGCTTCCTCGACTTCGCTTTCTTCCCGCGGCGCCGAACGCGGCACGGGGGTCGGGGTGGGCGCGGGGGTTTCCTCGAGGAATCCGGGAGGCGTTGGCCCAGGTGTTTGGGCCGGGCGCGTCGCAGGGGTGGTTGCCGGTTTCGAGGTAAGGCCGAGCGCTCGCTGCGTCTCCGTGTTCAGCTCGCCCGTGATCTGTAATCCGTTGCGGATCTGATAACGCCGGATGGCGGCGGTCGTGTCCGCGTCCTTTTTGCCGTTGATCTCGCCGTAGTAAAATCCCCCGTCTTTCAATTTTTCCTGGGCCGATTCGACCGCCGGGTCGGCCCAGGCCGTTGACAACGCCGCGAGAAAAAGGAGGGCTGAGACGAGGAGCTTGCGGTTCATCGGGATTCCCATTTTGGACGCCTGGCGTTGGCCGCTATTCATCGCGCAGGGAGATCCACCGCGAGGGGCGTCCGCTTGTCGAGCAAGGTGTCGCGATATTGCAGAATTCCTTGCGCGATTCCGGCGGCCATTTGTTCCCGATATTCGGCATTCGCGAGCTTGGTGGCGTCCTCTTTGTTGGTCAGGAATCCGCCTTCCACCAGGACGGCGGGATGATGGACATTCGCAATGACAAAGAATTGCTGCGGGCGAGTGCCACGATTTATAGCCAGAGTGCGCGCTATCGCCGACTCCTGGATGAACGTCGCAAGACTTTGGCTCTCAACGTTCGGCGGTTCCGAGGATGTCCGTTGCAAGAAAGGCAGCCATGAGGCGATGCGTTCCGGAAGCGAAACGGGATGCGCCGCATAATAGGTTTCGATTCCTGTCGCCGCGCTCCGGCCGCCTTCGTCGAAATGAATGCTTACGAAGACAGACTCGGGCTGGCTGTTCGCGATCGTCGCCCGGTCTGGGAGCGAAACGTAACTGTCGCCCGCACGGGTCATAACGGTAACGAGACCAAGGCTCTGCAGATGGCGCTCGACGCGGTGGGCCACATCAAGGGTGAGCTCTTTTTCCACCAGCCCCGACTTCATGGTTCCAGAATCCTGGCCGCCATGACCGGCATCGATCACGACAACCGCAAAGGGCGCGGGGGGTGGCGGGGGCGGTTCGAGCTGCGTTAACGATCGCGGAACGGCGGTGACTTGCAGCCAGACGAATGACGCGGCCATAAGCAACAGGCCCAGCCAGGCGAGGAGGGAGCGTTCGCTTTTTGGCGGGCGCGAAATTCGCCGGAACATAATTTCATACGGAGCCTACTCGCCCAGCGCCGATCGAATCTCCGGTTCGCTCAAGACGCGATAACGAATCGCCGTTTTGTCGTCGCGATCCAGGACAGCGGCCTCGATTCCAGCAGCGCGTAATCGTTCTTTCCGTTCCGCCAGGATTTTGTCGCGCGCCGGCAGTTCCTTCACTCCCGCATCGCCCAGCGCCAGATGGCCGACAGTCCACGCATCGAGAGCCAGCTTGAGCGCGCGCTCGAAAGTTGCGCCGGCGGAATGTTCGGCCGCCAGATAGTTCTCCATCAATTCCGTAGATGGCCGCGTGCCGCTCAGCGCTCCGAAATCCTGGCGAGTCTGCGCGAAGGTCGCGTTGTTAGTCGCAATGGCGCCATCGTAATCGAGCCGGAGAAATAAATCGTTTTCCTGTCTTGCGCCGACTTCGGCGAACAAAAGCCGCGCCAGATACGGCGCGCCATAGACTTGCTCGAACGCCGTTTTCAAAATTGGGCTAAGCGAATAATGCGCGAGCCGCCGCAGCGACACGTCGGCCGCCGCTCGCGTGAATCCTTCCGTACTCGCCAGCTCGATCGCCGCCATTCGCAGCCGCTCGATATCGCCCGGGTGCCCGATCGCGCCCATCGCGATCCGATCGTAAATCTCGAAAAGCTTCTGCCGCGTTTTTCCGAGCGTGAGGAATAAAATTCCGTCCCGGTATCCGAGCGCGACGATCGGACTGCCCGTCGCGATCTGTGTCTCGATGTATTCTCCGCGGTTCGCGATCGCTTCGACCCAACGATACGGCTCTTCGATCATGCGACGCTCCGTTTGAATACCGCCGCAATCCGTTTCTCGGGCAACGTCGTGATCCCAGCGCGGGACACGACTTTAATGATCGGGAAAATCTTCGCGTTCCGATCCACTCCGCCCGTCGCGGTGTCGGATTCAGCCGCGGTGTCGAGCGCGCGCAACGCTACCGTCACCGCCTCATCTTCCGTCAATTTCGCGAGCGGCTTTTTTCCCCAGTTGTTTTCGTAGTAAAGAATTCCGCGCACCGCCGGCGAACCGGAACCTGTCGCCGCGTAATCCGCCACCTCGAATTGCGCGCCCATCGCGTCGTAGAAATAAAGCCGCGCGGCCGGGTCCGAACCGGAATCGTCGTAAGTGGCGAAAATCGGAACGACGATGCCCGCGCCCTGGAGGACGAATCCGAAATTATCGCGCAGCAGTTTCGAAAGCGCGCGCACTTTCCCGTCCACGCTCATCTCCTGTAATTGGGTGCGCCGGAAAAACTGAAACGAATGCTCGAGCACGCGCGCCATCTCCCACGCGGTCGCCGGCACGCCCGCGATCGCCATGATCGAGTGGCGATCGATCTCGAGGACTTTGTCCGCGCGATCGTAGACGACCGTGTGGCCGGCAGTGGCGCGGCGATCGCCCGCGACGAGCACGCCGCCTTGGAACTTGAAAGCGAGGATCGTGGTCGCCTGAGTCTGTGGGATATCAGCCCGCGGCGCCATTCCACCTCCAGGACTTATCGGAGCCGTATGACCCATTCGCCGCAGCAAGCCGACGAAATCCTCAGCTCCGCCTCCGGCTGGATCCATCACTGGCCTGTGCGTTGGCGGTAACGCTTCGACTGGTTCGGGTCCACCTTGCGCATCTTTTTGAGCAGGTCCCGCGTATCGGGGCGCGAGATGTCGGGCGGCTTGGGACCGTCGCCGTCTCCCTGCTTCGGCCCCCAGGGCATGGGCGGCTTTTGCACGCGCTCAGGCATGGAAAAAAGGTTAGGGATAAATCTTTGAAAGGCAAGCTGGCCGCCACGCTTGCCTCTCCCCCGCGCAAGTGCCAAAATGCCTGCCCATGCATCGCATAGCCGTTGCCTCGTTGACTTTGCTGAGCGTCTTCATGCTTTGCGCGAATGCCTCCGCGCAAACCTTCGCCGGAAACGACAAGACGGAGAAGATGCTGGAAGCGTTGAGCAAAAAAATCGACGAGCAGAACGCGAAGATCGATACGCTCTCGCAGCAGATCCTGAAATTGGAACAGCAGGTCTCCAAGGTCCGTCCCGGCGTGATGATCGGCGAAACGCCATCCCCGTCGCCCACCAGCAACGCGCCCGCGACCGCGGAAGCGTCGAAGCCCGCGCCGACGCAGCAATCAGGCAACAGTCACGTCGTTGCGAAAGGCGAGACGCTCACTTCGATCGCGAAGATGCACAAAGTTACCGTCGAAGAATTGCAGAAGTTCAATCACATCGAGAACGACCGGAAACTGCAAATTGGTCAGACGATCATGATTCCTCCCGCGAGTTCTCCGGGCGCCTCGCCATCGCCGAGCGGATAACGGGCCGCTGGCCCGCGCAGAATTGATTCGATCGGCGCGGCGACAGAGCGCCGCGGCTACAGCGCGAATCTTTAGACCGGAACGTCGAGCGTCTCTTCTGGAGTTGGATGTTGGACGTTGGACGTTGAACGTTGGACGTTTTCTTCGAACGCGGGCTCGCGATCTTCAACCGGCTTCTCCAGAAAACTCTGCTCCCAAAGCCGCGCGTATTTTCCTCCCATTTCGAGCAGGGACGCATGCGTTCCCCGTTCGATAATCCGCCCGCGCTCCAGCACCAGGATCTGGTCCGCGCGAAGGATCGTCGACAACCGGTGCGCGATCACGAAACAGGTCCGGTGCGACATCAGGTGCTCGAGCGCTTCCTGGATCAACCGCTCCGTCGTCGTGTCCACACTAGCCGTCGCTTCGTCGAGAATCAGAATCGGCGGATCTTTCAGCAGCGCGCGGGCAATCGAAACCCGCTGCTTTTCGCCAACGCTTAGTTTCACCCCGCGCTCGCCGACTACGCTGTCCAGACCGTTCGGCAGCCGATCGATGAATCCTCGTGCGTTCGCCGCCTCTGCCGCCGCGAGAACTTCCGCGTCGCTCGCGTCGGGCCGGCCCATGAGCAGGTTCTCGCGGATGGTGCCGTTGAAGAGAAAACTTTCCTGCGTGACGAGCCCGATCATTTCGCGGAGGCGTCGCATCCCGAATTCGCGGAGCGGGGTGTCATCGATGAGGACCTGCCCGGAATCGTATTCGTAAAAACGCGTCAACAGATTCACCAGCGTGGATTTTCCCGCGCCCGTGGTTCCCACGAGCGCGATCGTCTCGCCCGGTCGCGCGTGAAACGTGATCTGTTGCAGCGCCGGCACATTTTCTTTGCCGTAGCCAAAACCAACCTCATTGAACACGACATCGCCGCGCACGCGCACCGCCGGTTTCTCCACGTCCCATCCCGGTTCGACCGGCTCATCGATGATCTCGAACACGCGTTCGCCCGCGGCGCGGCCCGCCTGCACGAGCTGATTGAGCTGATGCAGTTTGTTGATCGGCTCATACAAGAAACCCGTGAGCATGAGGAACGCGAAGAAATGCCCCTGGGGCATGCTGCCGGCCAGTACCATCCGCGCGCCCACCCACACCGTGAGAACGATGCCCAGCGAACCGAGCAGGATCATCGACGGGTGGTACATTCCCCAGACCCGCATCACGATGAGCGTCGCGTCGCGAAGGCGGTCGCTCACGGAATTGAAGCGGCCGTGCTCCGCGCTCTCGCGCACATAGCTTTTGATCTGACGAACCCCGGCCAGGTTATCGTGCAGGAGCGAGTTCATGGCCGACGCCGCGCGCCTTTGCAGCCGATACCGCCGGTGGGCCGTAAGCGTGTACCAGAGCGCGCCCCCCGCCAGCACCGGGAGCGGCGCCAGCGCCACAAACGTGAGGGAGACGCTGAAGTAAAACATCATCCCGAGGACGACCACCAGTTGCAGCACCGCGACGATTCCCTGTTCGATCCCATCGATCAGCATCCGCTCCACCGACGTCACATCCTCCAGAATGCGCGTCATCAAATCCCCGGTCGCGCGATTATCGAACCACCGGAGCGGCAGCATCTGGATATGCGAATACAGATCGCTCCGCAGATCGAAGATCACCCGTTGCTCGAAGGTGTTATTGAGAATGATCCGGAGCGAACCGAGTCCATTCTGCAGCACAAACGCCAGCGCCGCCGTCAGCACCAACGGCATGAGCCGCTCCGCGTGGTGCTGGTTGAGCACCTCATCCACCAGCCGCGTCGTCACCGCCGGAAAAACCAGCACCATCAACGTGCTCAAAATCGCACACGCGAGCGTCCCCAGCGCCATCCAGGGATAGCGGCGTAGATAAGCGAAGACGCGCGGGACTGTGTCCATATTTTCAATCTATTATATCCGCTTTATTAACAGCGTCTCCCGCCAGAAAGACAAGTTACGGAAGCCCGGTGCTCCGACCAAGACACGAGCATGCAGACGAGTAAAATAGACCCGATCCCGATTTGGAGATGGCGGCCCTTGAAGCGCGGATCAGTGGTGATCTGCTGTCACGCATCAGATCGTCTTTAGCTTCTCCACTTAGGATATGTACATGTTGCGTAAATCGCGGTTTTGATCACGCAGTAGTGGAATTTTTTCAGGAACATTCGACTCGCGATTTGGTAGATGCAGATGAATACGTCCTGTCAACCTAGCTGAGTCGTGCCCCACCGCTGGGTGATGGCTTCGTGACATCTCGTTAGGTTTCAGTTACAAACTCTTTCTCTCATGCCGATCACGTCGAAATCCTCAGGCTTCGGCCGGATGTTTCCGCACCTGCCGCTGCTGCCGCCGGTCGACTCTGGTGAAGCGGGTTTGATCGCTCTGGGTGAAGCAATGATCGAGGAGCGGATCGACCCAACAACGACAGGTACGCTTAACACCCCCAAGGCGGGTTTCACCTACCTTGGGCAGTTCATTGATCACGATTTGACATTGGATCTTACTCCGCTGGATCTTGCGCGGGGAAGCGATCTGTCCCGCGTTGTAAACTTTCGTAATCCACAGCTCGACTTGGAGCACGTTTATGGCGCGACCCCCGACATTTGGGCGTTTCTTTATCGGCAGGCGGGTTTGAGATCGGCACCGCAATTGCTTGTCGGTCAAACGGCCGCCAATTCGATTAACGGGCAGCCTCTCCCGGCCTCGGAAAATGATCTGCCGCGGAGTTCGGACGGAATTGCGCTAGTGGGTGATCCTAGACAGGACGAAAACCTGATTATTGCGCAACTTCAGGTGGCATTCCTGAAGCTTCATAATGCAATCATTAATAACGCGGACTACTTGGGTGCGTCGCAGCATTACCAGAATGCCGGCTCCGTCTTCGATGCAGCGCGACGTGTTTTGACTTGGCATTATCAATGGATCGTCCGACACGATTACTTGCGGCAGATTCTCGATGGACAAGTGTTTAACGATCTAGATCGCGTGGAACAGACAATCAAAGTTGTCGGAGCCGACTTCCAAATTCCGGTTGAATTTAGCCTGGGTGCCTTTCGCTTCGGTCACAGCATGGTGCGCCAAGAATATTTCTACAACGATCACCACAGTGAGGCTCAATTGCTCGAGGACCTCCTAACGCGAACGGGCGGAGGAGGAGGAGCGGTACCGGCTTTGCCGGCCGACTGGGTGATTGATTGGAAGCGTTTTTTCTTCGTCGGCGCCGGTTCAGGAACGGCGCAGCACAGTAGTGCTTTCGATACCCAACTAGCTAAAGGTTTGCACACTCTTCCCACCGGACCGCGAGGCTCGGCACATCTGCCGGTGCGCACATTGCAACGTGGTGAGCGCGTCGGTTTGCCTTCTGGCCAAGCGGTTGCGATCTCGCTCGGCGTTCCACATCTATCTTCCGAACAGATGTTAGGCGGCAGGCATAGTGCCATTCTTGCGCAGTATGGCTACGAGAAGCAAACTCCGCTTTGGTACTACATTCTGAGGGAAGCGGAAGTGCTGGGTAATCGGGAAAGATTGGGACCCGCCGGAAGCCATATCATCGCACGAATCATCCTAGGCGCCCTCTTGAACGATCCAAGATCGTATCTTTCGGTGGATCGGAGTTGGGTTCCCACGTTGCCCGGCCCGGCCACCCCGGAGCTTTATGGGATGGCGGAACTGCTCCGGATTATCCTGCCCAGAATCTGAGTTAAGGCTAAGAGCTTACAGGCGGCTTCCAGCCGTTGTAGCAACACTGGAAATACTTTAGGTACTCGTGTCGCACGTCTTTTTGGTCCGCATCAAAGGGAGGCAGATAAAACGTGTGATATTTTTCGTTGAGCTCCTTTTCGTGAAACACGATCACAATGTCTGGCGCAATATCGATTTCCCCCTCCTCGGATACAGCTTCGCGGGCCGAGTCTGTCGATTTGGCTAACCGATCGCGGAATTCGCGATCGTAACCGGCCCTGCTGAGGGCTGCGGTGAAGGCTGGCACTGCGTTTTCTGGACTCCATGGTTTATTGGGCATGTTAGTGTTCTCCTGTCTGTGCTGCGCTATTATGCGTGCGCGCGATCATACGCATTTCATCCACTTTTTGCCTCACGCGGACCATCGCGCTGCGAAATTCGTTGGTGTCCCGGACCAGTCTAAACCGTGGATCAAGGGACATCGATTGGAAATCAATCCATCCGGCCGCGATCGCTCGATTCAGCGCGTTTAAAGCCGCTTCCGGTTCTCCAAGCGCTGCGTTGATAGCGGCCAGGCTGTAGAGGCGGCGTATATTATCGGGCGCGACTTCCAACTCCTGGAGATCATAACTGCGTGCTTCGCGCAGAAACGAATCTCCCGTTACCTCGTCGCCTGCAGCCTTGCGGATGAAACCAAGTGCGCCCAAAAATCGGCAGGAGCCAGTGAAGTCAACGCCCCCTTTGCGATCATCGGCAACCAGTTGCCGATACAAGGTTTCAGCTTTCGGGTAGTCTCCTGCATATAATTCAACCTGAGCCTCCAGCATCAACGATTCATGATCGTTATTAAATTTTCTGCGCGTTTCTTGGCAACGAGCGCGCGCTTCGGTGAAGTCGCGCCGAAACAAGGCTAGTCGCGCGAGACCAATATCCCCTCCAGGAAGGTCGGGCCGAAATGTGATCGCTCGATTATAAGCCGCCGCCGCTTCGCCTTCCTCTCCGAGATCGGTCCACGCATCGGCCACGAATTCCATCCATAGGCCGGGGCGGGGTTCGGTTCGTGCAGCCTTATCCAGCCAACGTAGGGCTAAGTCAGGCCGCCCAACCTGCTCAAGAGTGTTCCCAAGCATTCCTGCATTGCGGTGATCCGATGGGTCGAGTTCGTAGGCGCTCAGGAACGAATCGATCGAGCGTCGCATTTGACCGCGATAGCGAAAAGTGCCAGCGAAAGCACGATGCGCCTCGGGCAATCTCGGCCCAAGCTGAATCGCCAAGCGGGCTGCCGTGAGACCTTTTTCAAGCCACGGTCCTGTAGGATCGAGTTCCGAGCGCGAAAGATACAAGGATGCCAGCAGAGCCTGCGCGCGGGCGAAGCGTGGATCCGTCCCGACACTTTTCTCGGTCAACTCGATCGCGCGGTACAGGTCCGCGATGTTGTAACGCGATTGGAGTTCTTGGGCGGAAAGAAAGTAGTCTCTTGCGAGTGAATTCTCCGTGACCTGCGCTTTCTCACTGGTTTCGATTTCATCAGGCGTCGCTGAAAGATCTATTCGGCTGGCGCGCGCCTCCAGCGCTGCGTTGACGCGTTGCACGGCAACCAAGGATAGATCAGCGCGCGAGACCTCGTTGTATAACCAGCGCCGCATCGGCCGGCCTGACGACGTGTCCACCAGTTGAAGCGTCGCGCATGTCTTGCCATTCCGGACCCGCACCGTGCCCGCGAGAAGGTTGTGAACGCCGAACGACCGGCCCAGTTGCTGCCATTCACTTGGGTGCACGGGTCGGAGCATTGATGGATGTATATCCGCCGAATCTTGTTCAAATGCAGGGCGCGAGAGCGGCAAACCTGCCATCATTTCACGCGTGATTTGCGCGGCGAGGGGAGTGTCCGTTAACTCGTCGAGGTCCTCGAACGGCAAGACAAGTACGGAACGCAGCGCCGCCTGACTGCTCTGAATCTCTTTGTCGAGCCGGTATCTGCTCGCCCAGACTGATATCGCGACGGAACTAAGAATGAGGCACGCGCACGCCGCACACGCAACGACGGGGTTTCGCCGGGACCAGCGCCAAAGCTGTGTCGTTAGCAAGACAGGCCGGGCGATGATCGGCCTTCCTTCAAGCCAGCGTTCCAGATCTTCGGCAAGATCGTGCGCGCTCGGGTAGCGAGCACTTGGTTCGCGGTCGAGGCAGCGGGAGCAGATGGTTTCGAGATCGCGGTCGGCGATCTTGGAGAGGGAGCGGAGTTTTGGGGCGGGGAGCTCGGCGGCCTGGCGGATAACGGACAGGGCGTGGGCGCCGAGGAAGGGGGGGCGGCCGGCGAGGAGGTCGAAGAGGATGGCGCCGAGACTGTAGATATCGGCGGTGGGTTTGAGCTCGGCGGCGGCGCTGCTTGCTTGCTCGGGCGCGATATAACCGGGGGTGCCGAAGATGGTGAGGGTGCGGGTGAGGTCGCTGGTGGTGTCGAGCCATTTGGCGAGGCCGAAATCGCTAACGAGCGGTTCGCCGCGGGCATCCAGCAGGATGTTTCCCGGTTTGAGGTCGCGATGGAGAATGCCGTGGCCGTGGGCGTATTGGACGGCGCGCGCGATCTTCGCCACCAAGGCGACGCATTGCCGGGGTTCAGTGCGCAGCGCCGGCGCGACTTGTTGCAACGTTCCGCCCGGCGCGAACTTCATGCTGAAGAACGGAAGGCCGTCCTCGCTCTCGCTCACTTCGTAGATCGGGAGAATGTTTGGATGATCGAGACTCGCAGCGGCCTGGGCTTCGCGACGGAAACGAGCCAGGGTTTCGCGGGAATCGGAGTGGTAACTAAGGACGCGCTTTACGGCGACGATGCGGCGCGAATGGCGCTGGCGCGCGCGATAGATCACGCCCATCCCGCCA
Source organism: Verrucomicrobiota bacterium (assembly GCA_041167305.1). Taxonomy (GTDB): domain Bacteria; phylum Verrucomicrobiota; class Verrucomicrobiia; order Chthoniobacterales; family UBA10450; genus AV80. The sequence continues at coordinate 9,690 of JBEEHI010000059.1, read as the reverse complement.
CGACCGATCTCTTCCAGGATTTCGTAATTGCCGAGCCGCCAGTTTTGGTCGGGCAAATTTATTTCGGCGAGAATCCCAACGAGCGATTCCGAATCACCTTCATCCTCGGGATCGAGCCCGGCTTCGAGCAAACAGCCGACACAGAGTCCACCCGCTATGTGCGATGAAGAATCGCAATGTGGACACGGGCGCGGATCGGCGAGGACGCTCGCGATGGAATCGGAGAGGCCTGGGGAGATCGTCTTCATCAGATTGCGGCGGAATCGGCGGCGAGCACGCCGCACAGGTGTCGGATTTCGTCGTCGATCTCCGCGGGATCGGCGACCGTCTCGGCAACTTCATCGCGGAGAAGGCTGCGGTAACGCTGGCGCAGGCGGTGGACGAGACGCTTCACGGTCGCCTCGGGCACTCCTAGAGTTTGCGATAAAGTCGGATAGGAGACGTCTTCGCGTTCGGCGCCGAGGCACGGTCGCAACGCCTCGAAAGCGCGCAGCTTCCCCTGGCTTTCGCATTCCTCGCGCAGCCGCCGCAAGGCCTGTTCGACCACCGTTGCCGCCCAGCGCAAATCGAAGAGCCGCTCGGCCGGCCACGATTCGAGCGCTTGCGCGGACATGGTGAGCTGCGACGGCGCTTCGGCCATCCAGTCGTCCCACGAAACAAACTGGACGTCGCCGCCGCGTTTGCGCGCGTGCTTCTTCGCCACGGCATCGTTCAAAAAATTCTGGAGCGACTTGAGCAGGAGCGAGCGAAAACGTCCGCGGCCCGGGTCGGCGTGCCTGAGCCAATTACCTTCGAGCATCATGAGAAAAAAATCCTGGGTCAGATCCTGGGCGTCCTCGGCGGAATGGCCGCGCCGGCAGACGAAAGAAAAAATCGGCCGCCAATAAAGCCGGCAAAGTTCCGAGAGGGCCTGGCGCGCCTTCTCGTCGTCCCCGGCGAGATCGGCCGAGGTAAGGATCAGGCTCCAGCGCGTGGTCGCGAAGTTGCGAGGGGCGCCGCCGCCTTCCGCGGCCACACTGGAGTTCACAGGCGCGGATGATGATTTTCGGTGACATGTAAGACAAGCTAAAACGTGCGCGCCTCGTTAGGCGGCTGGCCGGAGTCAATTTCTTCCCTCAATTCTACGGGAAGGGGCGGGCCAAGTTCCCAGCCTCGGCCGCCACCCGCTCAATTTTTCTGGTAAACGTCGACGGCGGCGTTCTGATTCTTGCCGGTAAGGTCTTTGTATTGCGAGGTGCTCGTGCCGACCTTGATAAATCCGGAGGGCGCGGCGGTTCCCGCCGGCAGGTAGAGATAAGCGCCGGTGACCAGGCCCGGCCCTGCCGGACCCTGCGGGCCAGTAACGCCGGTCGGGCCGGTTAATCCTTGTGGCCCGGGTGAACCGTTTGCTCCAGTGTCACCTTTGGCGCCTGTCGCTCCGGTATCGCCTTTCGCACCTTGATCCCCAGCGTCTCCCTTATCCCCTTTGTCACCTTTGGGACCTTGTGGGCCAGCGCATCCTGGGCAGCATGGAGTAAAGGCTTCGACCGTTGCGAGAGGAGTAATGCCATTTGCGCCACCTATAGCGTAAACCTTCCCGTTCACCACACTGGTGCTCAGTTCAGCGCGGGCCGTCGGCATGGACGTTATTGCTGTCCAAGTGTCGCTTGCGGGGTCGTACGCCTCGATTGTGTTAAGGAACGTATTATTGGTGGACACTCCGCCAACCGCATAGATGATCTCGTTCACCACGCTGGTGCTAAGATCCCCACGAGCTTGTGGCATGGGGGCCGCTGTGGCCCAAGTATCGGTTGCGGGGTTGTACGCTTCGACTGTCGGAATAGGAAGGCCGTTCGTCACGCCCCCAATGGCATAGATGACCCCGTCCACCACGCTGGTGCCAAGCCCGTAGCGGATCGTAGGCATCGAGGCCTTGGTGGTCCAGGTGTTCGTAGCAGGGTCGTAGGCCTCGACCGCCGCGACCTGTGCGACGTCATTGGTTCCGCCTATAGCATAGATCAACCCGTTCACCACACTGGTGCTAAGTCCATAGCGGGCCGTCGGCATTGAAGCCTTGGTGGTCCAGGTATCGCTCACCGGGTCGTAGGCCTCGACCGTGCCCGAGACGCTCCCGTTATACCCGCCAATGGCGTAGATGACACCATTTACAACGCTGGTCCCAAGCGCAGTGCGCGGCGTGGGCATCATGGAGGCCTTGGTGGTCCAAGTGTCGCTTGCAGGGTCGTAGGCGTCGACTGTCCCCGGCCAGTTCGGGTTGAAGTCGATGGTCCCCCCCATGCGATAGATGATACCGTTTACCACACTAGTGCTATGGAGGTAGCGGGCCGTCGGCATGGAAGCCTTCGTGGTCCAGGTTCCTTGAGCTAGTGCGTCGGAAGCGGACGCGAGCGCGATAAAAGAGATGATAATCGTCGCGAGTAATGTTGCTGATCGTGTTTTCATATTTTGACGAACCTTGATTGCATCAGGTTTGATTCGGCGGTTTCGCTGATGTTCTAGGGAAACTGGAAGCCCAAGTTCCCAAATGACTTGCGGTAGCAAAACGATTCACGCCCGGACCGCTTGTCGGGAGCACGGGCTTCCGTTTCCGATTCCTCGCTCCGCAGCTTTCCGCGACACCCGATGCGCTTAAGTGTCGGATGAGATCAATCCACGCTAACCGGTAGCTCCGTGAAAATAGAAACGGACGTCCGACAACGGCACGCGATCCGGCAGATCGAGGCGTTTACGAAGCTCCGGGGCAAAAAAAGCTCCCGCTAGAAGGAGTGCCTTCTAACGGGAGCTTAGACCTGTTTGCTGTCGACGAATGCGCTCTTGGTGGTGGTGCGAAGCGAGCCAGCGACGTTTAGTTTTTTTCGTAAACGTCCAGGGTAACCTTCTGATTCTTTCCCAGCAGGTCCTTGTATTGAAAGTCAGTAGTTCCAAGCTTGGTGAAACCGGCGGGCGCGGCCGACCCTTGTTTCATCAGGAGAGTGCCTCCGGAGACGAAGCCGATTCCAGCCGGCCCTTGCGGACCCGCGGGGCCGGTGGCGCCAGTCGCACCTGCAGGACCTTGGGGCCCGGGGCAACCACAGCTGCTCTTGAAGGCGAGATATTCTGGGCCGCTATTGCCCAGGGTTCGACCAATTCCTGTAGCGAAAGTGGTCATCACGCCGCCCGGGGTAAATTTTAGAATATCACCTGGGGCCGTGCCAGGGACCTCAGCGACAAAGAGGTTGCCACTGCTGTCAAAGGCCAGGCCTCGAGGATTGTTCGTTAGGCCAGTGGCGAAAACAGTCTTCGTTGCGTCCGGGGCGAATTTGAGAATCTCGCCGGTGCCCGTGCTGTCGGCGACGGAAGCGAAAAGGTTACCGGAACTGTCGAACATCAGGCCGAGCGGTCCTTGCGCTCCGCTAAAGTTTGCAGGGCCCGCGAAAACGCTTCGGACGCCTCCCGGAGTGAACTTGTAGATGGTCCGGTCATCCCCTGCACTGGCGGCGAAAACATTCCCTGCACTGTCGACGGCGACGCCAAATGCCTGGCCCGGAACGGTCCCGAATGTCGTTACGGTGCCATCAGGCAGGACTTTGAAGACCATGCCCGTGATGGGCATTGCACCGCTGAGATCGGAAGAATTGACGAATATGTTGCCGGCCCCATCGAACGCGAGTTCCTCGAGGAAAAAATCATTTGTAAACCCGGTCGCGAAGGTGGTCGTCGAGCCGTCGGGGGTAATCCGAAGGATTGTTCCATTAGTGGGAGCTGCGCTGGCGGTGTTGCTGCACAGGAACATATTTCCGGCGCTGTCGAAGACCAGGCCGCGGGGCTTGCTGACGTTGGGAAGGAAGGTGCTTTGGGTCCCGGCGGGAGTGTATCGGTAAACAGCGCCGGGTGTGCTTCCGGGTCCGGGAGCGTTAACCGAAACGAACAGGTCGCTTTGAGCGTTGGCGGTTCGGGCAGTGCCGACTAATAAACAGGCAATGCCGAAGAGGGAGCTGACAATTGCTTTATGATTAATTTTCATTGGTTAGGTGGGTTTCCTGCCACGATGATAATTTTTCGCTGCCAAATTAGGCAAGCCCAAACCCAGCTAGAATCTTGAACACAGGTCCGGAATACGACGGTGATGTCATTCGCATTGAGCAGATCGAAATTCTCGCCCACATCGGCGTTCCGGATGACGAACGCGCCCAGCCGCAACGACTCACGATCAACATTACTTTTTGGCCTAACAAGTCCGGCGCTGAGTTGAACGATGACATCGCCGAGGCCGTGGACTACGCCGCGGTCTGCGCGGAAGTGAGGAAATTCGCCGGAGGACGCAGCGACAAGCTGATCGAGACGCTCGCCGACGCGCTTGCCTTTCACTTGCTGAAACTATTTGGAATTCGCCGGATCACGGTCGAGCTCCGAAAATACATTCTGCCGGATGTGAAATTTGTTTCCGTTACCGTGACGCGCGAGCGTGTGAAGGAATAACCAAATGCGACAGGGAAGATTCGACGAACCGGCCAACGAAACGGCGCAGCTCTACAGCGAGTCGGTCTCGATCGATTGGCGGCTCTACGCGCACGACATCAAGGGTTCCCTCGCGCACGCGGCGGCGCTCGCGGCGGCCGGTATCCTGACAAAGGAAGAGCACGAACAGATCGAAGCGGCCCTGACCGTGATCGAGGCGGAGATCAAGGCGGGCGATTTCCGTTGGGATCGATCGCTGGAAGACGTGCACATGAATATTGAGGCGGCGTTGACGAAACGCATCGGCGCGGCGGGCGCGAAGCTCCATACCGCCCGGAGCCGCAACGACCAGGTCGCGCTCGATCTGCGGCTTTACGTGAAGGCCGAAACCGGAGAGGTCTGCACCCGTCTGCGTGCGGTTCAACGCGCGTTGCTTGGCCTGGCCGAGCGCCACCAGGCCGTCATCCTGCCGGGTTACACTCATCTCCAGCGCGCCCAGCCAATCTCGCTCGGACATTATTTCCTCGCCCACGTCGAGGCGCTCGAGCGCGACCACGCGCGCATCATCGATTGCGCCCGGCGCGCCGATATTTTGCCGCTTGGCGCGGGGGCGCTGGCCGGGTCAACGATCGTGCTCGATCGCGAAGCAATCGCGCGCGATCTCGGTTTCTCGAAAGTCAGCCAGAACAGCCTCGATGCCGTGGGCGACCGCGATTTCGTGGCGGAATTTCTCTTCGGCCTGGCGATGATCGGGATGCATCTGTCGCGCTTGAGCGAAGAACTGATTCTCTGGAGCACGACGGAATTTGGCTTCATCATTTTCAGCGACGCCTTCTCGACTGGATCGAGTTTGATGCCGCAAAAGAAAAACCCGGACATGGCCGAGCTGACGCGCGGTAAGACCGGCCGCCTCTACGGTAATCTCATGGCGCTGCTGACGACGTTGAAAGGATTGCCATCGTCCTACCAGCGCGATCTCCAGGAAGACAAAGGGCCGCTCTTCGATTCTGTCACCACCGTGAAAGACGCGTTGCACGTCTTTGCCGCGATGCTGCCGGAACTGACTATCAATACCGGGCGAATGGAGAGCGCGGCCGACGACCCGAATCTGCTCGCGACCGATCTCGCGGAATATCTGGTGAAAAAAGGAATGCCGTTCCGCGAAGCGCACGAGGCCGTCGGAAAGCTGGTGACCCGCGCGGCGGCGGCGAAGGTTGCCTTGAACAACGTTACCCTCCTTGAGATGCAGGAGATTTCGAAGCTCTTCGAAGACGACGTCCTCAAAGTCTTCGATGTGCGCGGATCGTTGGCGAAGCGGACCGCGACTGGCGCGCCATCGCCAGAAAACGTCGCCGCGCAGATCGCCCGCTGGAAAAGTCTTCTGTAGCCCGGAAGATTGTAGGGCGTCTGTGTCAGACGCCATTCGCGGCGTTTCACAGAAACGCCCTACAATTGCGGCTACAGAAGCATTCGCTTTTCGCGGCGCGCCCCATAATCTTTGCGGCGTGAAAGGCGCGAACGCGAACTCCGGCGGTGACGGTTGGGAAATCGTTTCGAGCAAGACCTGCTTCGAAGACAAAAATCTCACTGTCGTCACCGAGAAAATCCGGAGCCCGGCGCGCCGCGAGCCTCGCTCGTGGACCGTCGTCCGGCGAAAGCGCGCCGTCGTTATCGCGGCAATGACCGCTGACGGGAAATTGATCCTCATTCGCGAGGAACGGATCCCCATCCGCGCTGCGATCTGGGAAGTTCCGGCCGGTCAAATCGATGCCGAAGCGGAAACGGACGCGGATGAAATCGCGGCGGTCGCATTGCGCGAGCTGCGCGAGGAAACCGGTTACGAGCTGGCGGAAGGCGGCGAGCTGATTCCGCTCGGCGATTATTTTACCTCACCCGGGTTCACCGATGAGCGCGGATATTTCTTCCTGGCTCAGCCCGTTCGCGAATCCGCTGACGGTCATTCGCACGACGAATCGGAATCGATCCTCGATTGCCGCGCCTTTAGCCCCGAAGAATTGCGCGGGATGATCGCGAGCAATGAAATTTGCGACGCAAACACGCTCGCGATCTGCGCGCGGCTGCTGTCGCGCGGGCTCCTCTCCTTCGGCCAGGTTTGAGCGTCATGGCCCTGCGCAACGTTTTCAAATTTCGGGACCTGCCGGAGAGCGAAACCTCCAAGCCGTTTCTCGAGCACCTCGAAGACCTGCGGTGGACGGTCGTGAAGATGGCGATCACGCTGCTGGCGGCGATGGTGTTGTGTTTCGTCTTTCGTTCCACGCTCGTCCAAATCACGCAGCGCCCTCTGCACGACATCGATCCAAGCGTCGGTGCCTTGCGCGCGCTCGGCATCACCGATTCGTTCACGATCTCGTTCCGGCTCGCCTTTTACGCCGGCATCGTGCTGTCGTTTCCGATCCTGCTTTTTTTTCTGGCCGAATTCGTTCTGCCGGCGCTCACCGCCATGGAGAAACGGCTTCTTCTCCCTGCCATCCTCGTCAGCTTCGGGCTTTTCCTCACCGGCGTCCTGACGGCGTATTACTGGCTGTTGCCGAAAACGATTTTGTTTTTTTTCAAAGACACCCAATCGCTCGGCTGGACGCCGACGTGGACGGTGCAGGAATATTATTCCTTCGTCACGCGGTTCACGATCGCGTTCGGGCTGGCCTTCGAATTGCCGGTGGCGGTGATGGCACTCGTCCGCTTCGGCCTCATCACCTACGAATTCATGGTGCGGACCCGGCCCTACGCCATCGTCCTGATGTTTATTTTCGCCACCATCATCAGCCCCACGCCCGATGTTCTCACGATGATCGCCATGGCGTTGCCGATGTGCCTGCTCTACGAGAGTTGCATCTGGATCACCTGGTTCATGAGGCGAAAAGAACGGCGCGCCGCGATTGATCAGCGCCATGGGTAATCCGCCGGCCGGTTACGAATTCTTCTTCAGCGCCATCGCCGTGGCCCTGGGCGCTGTCGTGGGCTCGTTCCTCAACGTCTGCATTTATCGTCTCCCGCTCGACATGTCGGTCAACCAGCCGCGCCGTTCGTTTTGCCCCTCGTGCAAGACACAACTCACCTGGTACCAAAATGTCCCGCTCCTGAGCTGGCTCTTCCTCCGTGGCAAATGCGCGAACTGCGGCGCGCGCATCGCCTTTCGTTATTTCGCCGTCGAGCTTTTGACGGCGCTCCTTTTTCTTTGCGTCTGGAAAGCGTTCCCGTGGGAAATGGCGATCGCCTACTGGGTTTTTGTTTCGCTCCTGATCGCAGCGACGTTCATCGACTTCGAGCATTTCATTATCCCGGATGAAATCACCATCGGCGGGACCGTCGCCGGCGTTATCGCCAGCTTCATCGTTCCGGAGTTGATGAATACCGCCAGCCGCGGCCGCGCGCTTCTCACGTCCGCGCTCTCCGCACTGCTCGGTTACGTTCTCCTTTGGATCGTGCTCGAAGCCGGCAAGAAAGTTTTTGGGAAAAAGCGGATCCGGCTAGACGCGCCCACGCCGTTTACCTGGACTCGCAAAGGCGAGGACGCCGATTTTGTCGTGGGAGAGGAACAAGGATTGTGGAGCGATTACTTCGCGCGCGATAGCGATCAGCTCATCCTTCATTGCGACGAAGCGATTGTTGGCGAGCGCAATCTCGGCGCTTCGGACCTGCGCTTCCATTACGATCGCGTGGAAGTCGCGGGAGAACAGCTCGCACTCGACACGCTCGACAGAATCAGCGGCGTTGTGCGCGAACTGGAAATCCCGCGCGAAGCGATGGGCCGCGGCGACCTGAAATTTCTCGCGTCCATCGGCGCGTTCCTCGGCTGGAAGGCGGTTCTATTCAGCGTCTTTGCCGGCTCACTCCTCGGCTCGTTCGTTGGCCTGGGGACGATGGTGATCGGCAAACGCGTCTGGTCGGCGAAGCTGCCGTTCGGTCCCTATCTCGCGCTCGGTGGATTGATCTGGCTCTTCCTCGGCGAAGCGCTCCTGAGCTGGTACACCGGGCTGCTCAATCCGTAGCGCCGGCCGTTTCCTCTCGAGCACGATCAAGATTAGCCGTCGGCTGAGTGGTCCGCGCAATAGGTCGCGTGAAGCGCGCGATCGATCTCGGCCAGTCGATTTTGAATTTTCTCGAGGTACTCGTGCAGCCCGAATTTAAAAATCTCGCCGATGGTCGCGTAATCGAGATCGTATCGCAGCCGGCCCGATAAGCGTTCCGCTTCGTTAGAATACTTCGTCTCCGTTGAGCCCGAGATGTGGTGGAGCGCGGCGTCGAAGCAATCGACGGCGAACCGGATCGAGCGCGGGAACGCGGAATGGGTGATGATGAATTCCGCCACCTTCCACGGCGCCACCTGGCCGAAGTAAATCTTGCGATACGCCTCCAGCGCGCTGCACGAGCGCAGGACTGACATCCACTGGATGGTATCGACGTTGCCCCCCACTTCTTCGCCGGACGGCAGGAGGATGTGATACTTGATGTCGAGCAGGCGTGAGGTGCAGTCCGCGCGCTCCAGCAATTTGCCGATGCGGATGAAGTCCCAGCCTTCGCCATGGGTCATGGTCGCGTCGGTAATTCCCTGGAAAAGATGCGAGCCCGTGATGATGCGCTTGAAGAATTCGTAAGGGCTCGCGCGGACCAGCTTCTTCGCCGCGTCGCTTTTCGCGAAGAGATAGAGCCTGTTGATTTGTTCCCACATCTCACTCGAGATTTGTTCGCTGGTGGTCCGGGCGTTTTCCCGCGCGCGCGTCAGGCACGACATGATCGAGTTCGGATTCTTCTTCTGGAGACTAACGAAATCGATCACGGCCTTGCCATCCGGCGTGGGATAAAGCGACGCGAAGAGCTCGTTCTCTTCCAACGAGCTGATGATCGGGTCCCATTGCTGGCTCGGATCGGCACCGTGCTGGTTCGTCAGGTCGAGCAACATCTGGAGATTCACTTCCGCGATGCGGGCGTTGTTCTCGGCCCGCTCGATGTAGCGGCTCATCCAATAGAGAGACTCGGCGACGCGGCTCAGCATCAGGCGGCTCCGTTTTCGAGCACCCAGGTGTCCTTGCTGCCACCGCCCTGGGAAGAGTTCACGATGAGCGAGCCTTCGCGGAGCGCGACGCGGGTCAGGCCACCGGGAACGATCGTTACCTTTTCGCCGTAGAGAATGAATGGGCGCAGATCCACGTGCCGCCCCTGCATGCTGTCGTCGCAGAAGGATGGCGCGCGCGACAACGGAATGACGGGCTGCGCGATGTAGTTCCGGGGATT
>JBEEHI010000058.1:0-4361 GCA_041167305.1 Verrucomicrobiota bacterium | reverse complement strand
ACGCGCGGGCCGTTTCGTTATTTGATGAGCGCGGATCGGTTCATCGACGTGGCGAAGCGTTACGCGCGCCTTCCGATCAAACAGGCGGTCATCTCTCCATCGGCCTTGAGCCTGATGTACCCGGCGGAGCCACTCTCCGAGTATTCGCGCGACGAATTCATCGACGATCTCTTGAACGAGCACGAAAACGAGATCCGGCGCTGTCTCGCCAAAGGCGTGCACAACGTGCAGATCGATTTCACCGAAGGCCGGCTGGCCGTAAAGCTCGATCCCTCCGGCGAGCTGCTGAACAGTTTCATCCATCTCAATAACCTCGCGCTCCGCCGGTTCTCCGCGGCCGACCGGCAAAAGATCGGCATCCACACCTGCCCCGGCGCGGACCGCGACTCGACCCACAGCGCGGAAGTTGATTACGCGGAGCTGTTGCCGAGTTTGTTCGAACTGGAGGCCGGCAATTTTTATATCGCGATCGCGGGCGAGAAGGATCGCGTCCGCGCGTTGAAGATCATCCGCGACCATCTGAAACCGAACCAGAGAGTGTTCGTGGGAGTGGTGAACCCGATCGATCCGCGCGTGGAGACTCCGGAAGAAATTCGCGACCGGACGTTGGAGGCAGCCCGATATATTCCTGTGGAGCAACTCGGCACAACGGACGATTGCGGATTCTCCCCCTTCAGCGACGATACCTCCACCAGTCGCGAGACAGCGTTCGAGAAAATCCGGGCACGAGTCGCTGGAACGGCGCTCGCGGCGGAGATGATCGAAGGCAAATAGTGGAAACAAGTGGGGATCCCGAGGACTTATTGCGCACCTCTGCGCTGCGGACCTCGAACTCAATCCTGGTAGCGCGCCAGCGCGCCGAACAAGAGCTAATCCAGGCGAAAAAGGCGCTCGAGTCAAAGACGGAGGAGCTGGCCCATTCGCTCTCGCTCATGCGCGCCACGCTGGAAGCGACCAGCGACGGGATCCTGGTGACCGACGAAAGCGGGCGAGTGACGGATTTCAACGAGAATTACGCTTCCATGTGGCAGATGCCGCGGGACGCGATGGATTCACGGGACGGCCACCAATTGCGCGGCATCGCTTCGCGGCAAGTTCGGGAGCCGGAGAAATTTCTGGCCCGGATCAAGGAGGTGGAGACGTCTGCATTGCCAGAGAGTTTCGATGTTTTAGAATTTGCGGATGGCAGAGTGTTCGAGCGCTACTCAAAGATTCAACGGGTAGGGGACCGCACCGTCGGGCGGGTCTGGACCTTTCGCGACGTGACCCAGAATAAACACGCCGAAGAAAACCTGCGGGCGGCGAAGGTCGCGGCGGAAACGGCGAACCAGGCGAAGGACGATTTCCTCGCCGTGCTGAGCCACGAGCTGCGGACGCCGCTCACGCCGGCCCTGGCTGCGGCGAGTTACCTGGCGGAGCACGAGGAATTGCCGCCGCAACTGCGCGATGAAGTCAACGCCATCACGCGTAATGTGCAGCTCGAAGCTCGTCTGATCGACGACCTTCTCGACCTGACCCGGATCGCGCGAGGGAAGATCGAGCTGCAACTGGAAGTGGTGGATGTCCACGACCTGCTGAACGACACGGTGGACATCGTCCGCGAGGACGTTGCCTTCAAAGGGCTGAAGGTGGCGACCGATTTTCGCGCCGGCGCTCATCATGTCCACGCGGATTCCGTCCGAATCCACCAGGTGTTTTGGAACCTGCTCAATAACGCAGTGAAGTTCACGCCTGATGGAGGAAGTATCACGCTTCGCACCTGGAATGATGAAACGGGCCGGTGCGTCATTGCCATCAGCGACACCGGCATCGGCATCGAGCCGGACCAACAGGCGCGAATCTTTAACGCTTTCGAACAAGGGGAGCGCACGATTACGCGCCGCTTCGGAGGTTTGGGACTGGGCCTGGCGATTTCCAAGACGCTGGTCCAACTGCATGGCGGAACCATCGCGGTGGAAAGTCAGGGAAGCAGACGCGGCGCCACCTTCCGTGTCACTCTCGCAGCGCTGGAAGCCCCGGAGATCGAGTCGAAGAAATCTGTCAGTGGCAACGGCGCGTTGCCGGTGAGTTTGCAGGTATTGATTGTCGACGATCACGCGGAAACGCTTCGTGTTCTCGCCGCCCTTCTCAGCAAGCGCGGCCACAAGGTCGCCACTGCGGGTTCGCTGCAGCGCGCGCTCGAAGTTCTCGAAGAGGACCGGTTCGATGTCCTCATCAGCGACATCGGGTTGCCAGATGGGGACGGTAACGATCTTATCCGCGCGGCGAAGGAGCGGCAGGCCCTGAAGGGAATTGCCCTGAGCGGATTCGGCATGGAAGACGATCGCCGGAACAGCAAGGAATCGGGATTCGATTATCACCTAACGAAACCGATCGAGTTTCAAAAACTCGAAAGCGTGCTCCGGGAAATCGCGTCCTAGGCAGCGTCGCGGCGACAGCCTCCCGTAATCTTCGGTCGTAATGGAATGGCGGCTGCTTAGTTACAGCGGCGGCTCGTTTGACCATCGTGACTTCCTCGCGCAAGAATATTCTAATAACGGCTCTGTTCGGTGCGACCTGGGTGGCCGCGCTGGGCCTTGGCGCGCGGACCCTGTTCAAATACGAAACCACACCGGGCACCGTCGGTCTCGTCTCCTCGAACTGGCCCGCCGGGTCGGTGGTTCCCCGCCAAACGGACAAGCCTACTCTGTTGATGCTCGCGCATCCGCATTGCCCCTGTACTCGCGCCAGCATCGGGGAACTGGCGCAAGTCATGGCGCATGCAGTCGGCAAAGTGAATGCGTTTGTGCTTTTCGTTAGGCCTCCCAGCGCCGGGGCTGATTGGGACGACACCGATTTGAGGCGCAGCGCCGCTGCCATTCCCGGCGTGGCGGTATTGACAGACGAAGGGGGAACGGAAGCGGTGAAGTTCGGGGCGGAAACCTCCGGGCATACGTTGGTCTTCGATCGCGAGGGCACGCTTGTATTTAGCGGGGGAATCACCGCCTCACGCGGACACGCCGGAGACAACGCCGGTGAGAGCGCAGTGCTTGCAGCGCTCCGGGGGGAGACAATGGCTCAATCGCGAACTCCGGTATTTGGCTGCCTGCTCCAGAAACGCAATTCCGCTACGGAACCGGTATTATGTTTGAAATAGCCAGTCTCGTCGGCGCATCAGAATCGACTGGCGATCGCGCGGAAGAACTTTTCCAGCAGCACCGGCGACAAATCTTTCGCCAGACCGACCAGCTTTTCGCCCGGCTGATGCTTTTCCAATGGGTGGCCTGCATCGTCATCGCCCTGGTGGTTTCCCCGCGAACCTGGGATGGCGCATCGAGCCAGGTCCACATTCATGTTTGGTCGGCCATCCTTATCGGCGGCGCGATAAGTCTTTTCCCGGTGTGGATGACGCGCGTTTGGCCTGGAGCGGTTGCTACCCGGTACGTCATCGCGGTTGCGCAGATGCTGATGTCGGCGCTGCTCATCGGTCTCACGGGAGGGCGAATCGAGACGCACTTTCACGTCTTCGGGTCGCTGGTGGTTCTGTCGTTTTATCGTGATTGGCGGGTGCTGGTCCCGGCGACGGTTGTCGTGGCGCTGGATCATTTTCTGCGCGGCGTTTACCTGCCGTATTCGGTTTACGGGGTCCTGAGCGCAAGTCCCTGGCGGTCCATTGAGCACGCTGGCTGGGTGATTTTTGAAAACGTTTTCCTGGTGATCTCCTGTTTCCGGAGCATCCGTGAGATGCGCTTCATTGCGAACCGGACTGCCGCGTTGGAAGCCAGCGATCAACGCTCGCGCCAGCTTTTCGACGACGCACCGATCGGGATGGCGGTCGTGGCGCTAGACAATCAGCAGTTCAAGCAGGTCAACGCCCGCTTTGCCGAAATGGTCGGCTACTCCGAGCAAGAGTTAATGACCCGAACGCCGCTCGACATCACGCATCCAGAAGACCTGGCGGAGAGCCAGCGGCTCGTGAAAGAGATGTTGCACGGGACGGAGCGTTGCTGTGTGGAGAAACGCTATCTCCGCAAGAGCGGTGACATCGTGTGGGCCACGCGGACGGCTTGCATCATCCGCGACAAGGACGGCAACGCCCGTGATTTCCTCATCATGGTGGAAGATATTACCGAGCGAAAGCGCGCCGAGGAAGCGGTCCGCGAAGGTCAGCGCAAGCTGGAGGCGGCCCTCGAGACGAACCAGCTCATCATGGATAATTCCCAGGACGTGATCTGCACGATCGATGAGAGCGGGCGCTTCGTGACAATTAATGAGGCCAGCGAGACAATGTGGGGATTCTCGCCGAACGAACTGATCGGCCGGCGTTACATGGAGCTGGTTCACCCGGATGATCGGCCGGCAACGGAAAAGGCCGCCGCCGA
>JBEEHI010000057.1:0-26251 GCA_041167305.1 Verrucomicrobiota bacterium | reverse complement strand
CGCGAAAGCGCGGCCCACGTGGCCGAGCGCAAGCAGCAGGAAGCTGTCGTGGCGGCGGAACAGATTATCGCGAAAGCGCGGGAAGCGACCGCCATTGAGCACGAAAAGACGATGACGGATTTGAAGCGCGAACTCGGACGCCTCGTCGTCGACACGACGGCGAAGGTGACCGGCAAGGTGCTCACTTCCGAAGATCAGAAGCGTTTGCAAGAGGAAGCCTCGCGCCAGATCGCCTCGTAGAAGCAGCATGAAGATCAACAAAGAGACCCGGCAGCTTTCGAAGGAACTCCTTCGCGCGAGCTTTACCGACGGCCAGCTCGATAGCGGGCGGGTCGCGTCTCTGGTCAAGTCCTTGATCGAAAAGAAGCCGCGCCATTACATTCAAGTCCTCGAAGCGTACCAGCGTTTGCTGCGTCTCGAAGTGGAAAAGCGCACGGCCACAATCGAGACCGCGACCGAGCTTTCTCCCGATTCCGGCGCGCAAATCGTCGCCAATCTCAAGCGCAAGTACGGCAGCGATCTCGCGGCGAATTTCGTCGTGAACAAGGATTTGCTCGGCGGAATGCGGATCCGTGTGGGCAGCGACGTCTGGGACAGCAGCGTGCGCAACCGACTCCATCGCCTCCAGCAACAACTTTAACCCTTATCTATTATGAGCAGTATCCTCGAAGAAATCGAAACGCAGATCGCCGGCCTCAAAACCACGACGAGCAAGAGCAACGTCGGCGTGGTCCGCGAATGTGGTGACGGCGTCGCCCGCATCGAAGGCCTGAGCGACGTGATGTTGAACGAGATGATCGAATTCTCGAGCGGCGTGTTTGGACTCGCGCTCAATCTCGAAGAGACGGAAGTCGGCGCCATTCTTCTCGGCGATCCGACGAAGGTCATGGAAGGCGATGAAGCGAAGACTACCGGGAAGCTGCTGCAGGTCCCCGTTGGCAAGGGATTGCTCGGTCGCGTGGTCAACACGCTCGGCCAGCCGCTCGACGGCAAAGGCCCGGTGAAATCCGAGGTGTCTTATCCGCTGGAGAAAATTGCGCCCGGCGTTATCAAGCGCAAGAGCGTTAGCCAACCCGTACAGACCGGCATCATGGCGATCGATGCGATGATTCCGATCGGCCGCGGCCAGCGCGAGCTGATCATCGGCGATCGCGCTACCGGGAAATCGACGATCGCGATCGATACGATCATCAGCCAGGCGCGTTTGAACAAGGCGGCGGAGGAAGGCCGGCTCAAAGATCACCGTCCTCTCTTTTGCATCTACGTCGCGATCGGGCAGAAGAATTCCAACGTCGCCCGCGCCCTTGCCATCCTCGAGAAGGAAGGCGCGATGCAGTACACGACAATCATTTCCGCCCCCGCTTCCGACACCGCGACAAACCAGTACTTGGCGCCGTTCGCCGGGGCCGCGATGGGCGAGTGGTTCATGGATAACGGCATGGACGCGCTGATCATTTATGACGATTTGTCGAAGCACGCTGTCGCTTATCGGCAGGTGTCGCTCGTGCTGAAGCGTCCGTCCGGGCGCGAAGCGTATCCCGGCGATGTCTTTTATCTGCACTCGCGGCTGCTCGAACGCAGCGCACGCGTGGTTGAGTCGGCCGGCGGCGGTTCGCTAACCGCGCTGCCCATTATCGAGACCCAGGCCGGCGACGTTTCGGCCTACATCCCGACGAATGTCATCTCGATTACCGACGGACAGATTTATCTCGAGACGGATTTGTTTTACCAGGGTGTGCGCCCGGCGATTTCAGTCGGTCTTTCCGTGAGCCGCGTTGGTTCCGCCGCGCAGATCAAGGCGATCAAACAGGTGGCCGGTAAGATCAAGCTCGACCTCGCGCAGTTCCGCGAGCTGGCGGCATTCGCCCAGTTCGGCTCGGACCTCGATGCCGCCACGAAGGCCAGGCTCGATCGCGGAAATCGGATCGTCGAGTTATTCAAACAGATCCAGTACAACCCGATTCCCGTCGAGGAACAGGTCGCTGTGCTCTGGGCGATGCAAAATGGTTATCTCGATGCGGTGCCGGTCGACAAAGTGAAACAATTCCAGGTGAAGCTGCAGGATTATCTGCGCACCCGGAAGGAGAGTGTTCTCGCTTCGATCGTGACCAAGGGCGCACTCGACAAGGACCTCGAAGGCGAACTCGCTGCCGCGCTGGACGAATTCAAATCGACCAATCCGGTTTCCTAAATGATCTCGCTGGCCATCCCCAAATCCTCTTCCCCCTCGCAGCTTGTTAACGTCGAATCCGCGATCTATTTGATCAGGGGACAACGCGTCATGCTGGACTCGGATTTGGCGACGATCTACGGAACCAGCACAAGGCGGCTGAACGAGCGACTCCATAGGAATCGCGAGCGGTTTCCCACTGACTTCGCGTTTCAGCTTACTGCGGAGGAGTTCAAACGTTTGATGTCGCAGATTGCGACATCAAAGAAGGGGCGCGGTGGCAGACGAAAACGACCGTGGGTCTTCACCGAACACGGCGCCATTATGTTGGCCACGGTCCTGAGCAGCAAAGTCGCGATTCAGGCCAGTGTTCGGGTGGTGCGGGCGTTTGTGCGTTTGCGTGAAATGGTGGCAGCGAACGCGGAACTCGCGAACAAGCTGAAAGATTTGGAGCAACGATTGGATTCGCACGATGAAGCGATCGTCGAACTGTTCGCCGTTTTGAAACAGTTGCTGGAACCCGAAGTGAAGCCGAAACGCGAAATTGGTTTTCATGTCCGAGAGCGGGCCCCGCGTTACCGCACGAAACGGAGATTGTAACCGATGGCGAATACCCAAGACATCCGGCGCCGGATCAAATCGATCCGCAACACGTCCCAGATCACCAAGGCGTTGCAGATGGTGGCGGCGTCGAAGATGCGCAAGGCCCAGAACCTCGCGCTGGCGGGCCGGCCGTATTCCACTTTGATGAATCGTGTTCTGGTTTCGCTCCAGCAACGCACGGATTCAAAACTCCACCCGCTCCTGCAAGTGCGTGAGGTGAAGAAGGAGTTGGTGGTCGTCATCAGCACGGACAAGGGCCTCGCCGGGCCGCTGAACACGAATCTGTTTCGCGAAGTGACGAAGTTTGAGGACGCCAAAACGAGCTACGTCGTCTCCGGGGCGAAGGCGCGGCAGTTTCTCGTTCGGACGCGCCGCGAGCTGGCCGCCGATTTTCCGCTGAAAGATGCGCCGGCATTTACCGACACGAAGGAAATCTCAAAGTTCTGCGTGGAAAAATTCCTGAGCGGCGAGGTCGACAAAGTTTCGGTCCTCTACACCCATTTCATTAACACGATCAACCAGAAGCCGGTCGTGCGAACGCTGTTGCCGATCTCGCGCTTCGATCTTCCCCAGGCATCGGTGGCCAGCGCTGCGACCGAGGGGAGCGACGATCCCATGATCGGTTATCTCTTCGAGCCGACCCCGGAGAGCGTGCTCGACATCATGCTCCCGTATTATCTCCATTATCAGGTCTACCAGATGATTCTCGACGCGCGCGCCTCGGAGCACAGCTCGCGCATGGTGGCGATGAAGAACGCGACCGATAACGCGAAGCAATTCATCAAGGATCTCACGCTCGAATACAACAAGATGCGCCAGGCCAGCATCACCACTGAGCTGCTCGAAATCTCCACCGCTCAGATGGCGGTCGGCGCCTAAAAAATTTATGAATAAAGGAAATATCGTTCAGGTCATCGGTCCCGTGGTGGACGTCGAGTTCAAGAACACGGGCGAGCTGCCGCGCATCTACAACGCGCTCGAACTTGAATACGAAGTCAACGGCGCCCCGACCAAGCTCACCCTCGAAGTGCAGCAGCATCTCGGGGAAAACTGGGTCCGTTCGATCGCGATGTCCTCCACAGAAGGTTTAAAGCGCGGCATGGCCGTGAACGACACCGGCGGTCCGATCACGGTCCCGGTGGGTGAGGGGACCCTGGGCCGCGTCTTCAATGTCACCGGCGATCCGGTCGATGATCGCGGGCCCGTCACCTACACGAAGCGTTACCCGATTCACCGCAAGGCGCCGGAACTCACCGACCAGGACACCGGCGCGACGATCCTCGAGACCGGTATCAAGGTCATCGATCTGATTTGTCCCTTTACCAAGGGTGGAAAAGTCGGCGCGTTCGGCGGCGCTGGCGTGGGCAAGACCGTCGTCATCCTCGAGCTGATCAATAACATCGCGAAAGGCCACGGCGGCTTCTCGGTGTTCGCAGGCGTGGGCGAGCGGACCCGTGAAGGCAACGACCTTTACACGGAAATGAGCGAGGCCGGGGTCATCGATCAGAAGGACCTGAGCAAATCGAAGGTCGCGTTGGTTTACGGCCAGATGAACGAGCCTCCGGGCGCGCGTCTCCGCGTGGCGCTTTCCGCTTTGGCGATGACAGAGTATTTCCGCGACGAACGCAACCAGGACGTGTTGTTGTTCATCGACAACATTTTCCGATTCTCGCAAGCAGGCTCAGAAGTGTCGGCGTTGCTCGGACGAACGCCGTCAGCCGTCGGTTATCAGCCGACCCTCGCCGCGGAGATGGGCGACCTTCAGGAGCGCATCACTTCAACCAAAAAAGGCTCGATCACGTCCGTCCAGGCGGTCTACGTCCCGGCGGACGATCTGACCGACCCGGCGCCGGCGAACACGTTTGCGCATTTGGATTCGACCATCGTGCTGGAGCGATCCATCGCGGAGCTGGGTATTTACCCGGCCGTCGATCCGCTCGCCTCCACGTCAAAGTCTCTCGCGCCCGATGTCGTCGGCGAGGAGCACTACGCTGTCGCGCGCGGCGTGCAGAAAGTGTTGCAGCGGTACCGCGACCTTCAGGACATCATCGCGATTCTCGGCATGGACGAACTGAGCCCAGAGGACAAGCTCTCCGTGTTGCGCGCGCGCAAGATTCAGCGCTTCCTCAGCCAGCCGTTCCACGTCGCCGAAGTTTTCACCGGCACGAAGGGCGAATACGTCTCGATTGCCGAAACCGTCCGCGGCTTCAAAGAAATTCTCGATGGCAAACATGATGAAGTTCCCGAGCAGAACTTCTACATGAAGGGCGGCATCGACATGATTCAGCAGGCCGAATGACGAATGACCAGCTGACCTATGGCAACCCTGAGACTTGAGATTGTAACCCCGGAAACGACGGCCTATTCCGAGGACGTCGAGATGGTGACGTTGCCGGGTTCGGAAGGTGAGCTCGGCGTTTATCCGAATCACGTTCCGCTGCTGACGACGTTGAATCCAGGCGAACTTCGCGTGTTGAAAGGCGGCAAGGAAACTTTCCTCGCAATCGGCGAGGGCTTTGTCGAAATCACCGGCTTGACAGTTTCCGTCCTCACGGACATGGCGCTCGAACCGGCGGTGATCGACGAGTCGGCCGCGGAAGCTGCTGTCGCGCGAGCGCAGGCGGCGATGAAAGAAGATCTCGGCAAGGAAGAATGCGCGGCCGTGACGGCGTCGCTACAGAAGGCGCTTGCGCAATTGCACGTGAAGCGCCGCCGGCGCAGCTAGCTGGGCCCGCGCTTGTATCGGGCGCCGCTCTCTCGTTAGTCTCGCCTCGTGGAAACTCCGGACACGCTCGGGATCATCGCCGGCAACGGAGTTTATCCGCGTCTCCTCGCCGACGCGGCCCGCCGCACCGGAGTGAAGAAGATCGTCGCGGCGGCGTTCACCGATGAGACCGACGACCGCCTGGCGCCCAAAGTGGATGAAGTCCATTGGATGCGCGTAGGCCAGTTAGGGAAACTGATTTCCTGTTTCCGCGCCGCCGGCGTTGAAAACGCGATCATGGCCGGGCAGATCGCGCCGAAGAATCTCTTCGATCTGCGCCCTGATTGGAAAACGCTGCTGCTTCTGGCGCGACTCAAAAGGCGCAACGCCGAATCGATCTTCGCCGCCATCGGCGATGAACTGGCGCGCGCCGGAATCACGCTTTTGCCCGCGACCTCTTTTCTCGAGGATTGTCTCGCCCCGGCTGGACTCATCGCAGGCCGAAAATTAAGCCGACGCGAAGAGGAGGACATCACGTTCGGCTTCGAAATCGCTCGAGAAGTGAGCCGCCTCGATATTGGCCAGACCGTCATCGTGAAAAACGGGACGGTCCTGGCGGTGGAAGGTTTCGAGGGCACGAATGAGACGATCAAACGTGGCGGCGCGCTGGGCGGAAAGAACGCGATCATGGTGAAAGTCGCGAAGCCCGACCAGGACATGCGCTTTGACGTGCCCGTGATCGGCGTGGCCACGGTGGACGTGGCGGCGGACTCGCATCTGCGCGTAATCGCCATCGAAGCAGGGCGCACCCTTCTGCTTGAAAAGGAAGCGCTCATGGAATGCGCCGCGCGATCGAACATCTCGATCGTCGCGCGTTAATAGCGCCTCAAGGAGCGGCGCTTTACAAACCGCCGACGGCGATTTGTAAATCGCCCTTCCTTGTTTTAGTGGCCGCGCCGCCGCGCCATTAATCTCTCCATAACGAAACTCTTCGTCCCCGGGGCGAAACCCGTGCAGTAGCGTATTCGCCTCGCTCCACTCGTTAGGCCACGCCTCGCTGTAGCCGCGGCGCTCTGTCGCCGCGTCATCCAGAGATGGCCCGCTTCATCCATCTTCGCGTAGCACCCCCTCGTCGGGACCAATTCCGGCCTCGTCGCTGTGACAACGGCCAGCGCGTCGAAAATTGGCCCGCCATTTGTCTTGACGACGCGCGTCCAAAACCAAAGCCAGACCTTGCTGCGACGCGCCAGATAATTCCCCGCGCCTCCCTGCCGTTCGAGCTCCCGCAAGTTCTCTTCGTTCAGCAAAAGTTCCGAGGCGGTCGCGATCGGGACCAGGGTGAGGGGAATATTGGACCGCACGACGACTTCCGCTGCTACCGGGTCTTGGAAAACATTAGCGTCGTGGATCTGGAAAGATCGGCGCGGACCAAAGGTGAGCGTCGTGCCTTGTGCCTGGCCGCCGAGAAAAATCACGCGCCTGATTTTCCGCGCGCTCTTTGGATGAAGCCGGAGGAACGTCGCGAGATTTGTGAGCGGCCCAAGCGCGACATAGGTAACCGATTCTTTTTCCAGCGCCGTCGCCAGCGCTTCGCTCGCCTGGGTGCGCCGGCCGATATCAGCCGCTGATGCTGCTCCAGCGAACACCTGCTCAGGCCTCATCTTGGCGGGGCCGCCGAACTCCCGGATCAATTCCCGCGCCGCGCGCGTCGTCTGGCCGAGCGGCGCGTTCCCGTACGAAGTGCTTATCCCGGCGATGCGAATCTCGGGCGAATGAAGCGCAAGAACGAGCGCATACCCGTCGTCCACTTCGCGGATCGGCGACCCGATTGAGACATCGGTATCGATCCAGACAGTGCTCGCGGAAACGACGCGGACGAATCCCAGAACCGCGCCAAGCAAACTCAGGGCGTATATCGTTAACCGTGGCTGACGGGACCCCATGGAATTATCCGTTGCAATTCGCTGGTGGCGCGGGAAAATCAAAACTCTGACGGGGTCTTAGCTCAGTTGGTAGAGCACCACAATGGCATTGTGGGGGTCAGGGGTTCGAATCCCCTAGGCTCCAGACCTTCGCTTGGAGCGCAGCGGCAAGCGAGGGTCTGCCACGCCGGAGTGAAACGAAGGCGGGCTTTGTGTTTGAAAGTTTACCCCCGTCGCTCCAAGACTACGGCTTGGCAGGCCCTCCATGAAACGGTTTTTCTACGTGTATATTCTCGTCAGTCAGATTGACGACACCAAGCATTACACTGGTCTCACGCGCGACCTATCGGGCGTTTAGAAGATCACAATCGAGGTCATTGCCCGCATACGTCAAAGTTCAGACCTTGGAAGATTGAAACCACGGTCGCATTTTCATCGGAGGCAAAAGCTCGCGCGGCGGTTTGCTCGCGCTGTTGGGACAAAACATGTACAACCGCGGATTACGCGGATGGCACGGATACGAGGAATTTGGTTATCTCCCATCCGAGTCATCCGCGTAATCCGCGGTTAAATTCTACTACTTACGCTTAATTGCCACGAGACTGAACCATAGCGTTCCTGCGACACCTGCGATGATCGACAAGACCTGGACAGAGTTGCCGATTTTGCGTTCGCCGAATACGTCCTCGAATTTGTACAACGTTGAGGCGATCGTGTGATAATACATTTTGTCCATGTATTTCGAGTTCGCATGCATGCGAATCCCAGTGCCCACGAGAAACATCAGGGTTGCGACTGCGATTAAGATGCCGGGATACTTCATCCACTTACGATGTGGTATAAATCACCACCGCGATTGTTCGCACCGATAAACGGAAGACCAATCCGAAATGTCTCTCGATTTCTTTCCATCGGTCGTTAATTTCAGTCCGGTTCGCCCCGGCAACTGTAGAGGTGCTAGCCGCGGCGAGCACATAATTCTTTCGCTCCTGTAGCCAGGTTCGTTGCTGCCGGCCAGACAGCACTCCGCGGCGAAGCGCGATCCGCTCATCATTTTGCTGCGAACGTTTTCCGTCCCGACGGTTACAGTCTCGAGGCGGTCTACAAGAACTGGCAGCCCCCGCAGCCCTGGTGCTAGAGTCACTGAATACGACTGATCCATGTCGATGACAGCCAGAGCTTCGTTCAACAACAAAACAAAAACTCCTATGTCTACTAATTCACAGAACCTCCGCGGTAAAGTCGCTATCGTCACCGGCGCCTCCAAAGGTATCGGCGCAGCCATCGCGACACACCTTGGTCACGCCGGTGCTTCCGTCGTCGTCAATTATTCCTCGAGCAAAGAAGGTGCGGATCGCGTCGTCGCTGCTATCACCAGCCAGGGCGGCAAAGCCATCGCCGTGCAGGCGAACGTCTCGCAGAAACCCGATATCGATCGCCTTTTCGCCGAAACCATAACCGCGTTCGGCCGCGTCGATATTCTCGTCAACAACGCCGGGATTTTTGACTTTAAACCACTGGCCGAGGTGACCGACGAACATTTTCATCGGCAGTTCAATCTCAACGTGCTCGGTCTTCTCCTCGTCTCGCAGAAAGCAGCCGAAGTCTTCGGCGCGGATGGCGGAAGCATCATCAATATCAGTTCTGTCTCTGCCGTGAGCCCGCAGCCCGGCGGGTCCGTCTATTCCGCCACGAAGGCAGCGGTCGATGCCATCACCAGCTCGCTCGCGAAAGAACTCGGGCCGCGCCGGATCCGCGTGAATTCGCTGAACCCCGGCATGGTCGAAACGGAAGGCTTTCATTCCGCCGGCATCGCCGGATCGGACTTTCAGAAAACCGTGGAAGCGCAAACACCGCTGGGCCGCATCGGTCAGCCCGACGACATCGGTCCCGTAGCAGTATTTCTTGCCTCGGAGGATGCGCACTGGGTCACCGGCCAGGTCCTACTCGTCTCCGGCGGCCACCGGTGAACCTCGTTCGATGAGATCAGGGTGGCCCAGGCCGGGCGTCTGGCACTTGCGTCACGGGAAGCGTGAAAGAACGTTGGACAACATGAGTTCGGACACACTCCCACCGGTCGCCTTCATTCGTTCGAAACTGTAGCGGCAGGAGGGTCCGCCGGACGCGTAAAGCGAAATCGTAGCTTTACTTTCACACCAACGTTAAAGAAACTTCTGCCAGCGCCAAGTCCGTTAGGCGCCTCAAAGGCGCTCCACCTAACCCACTTCCCGCCGGGCAACCGCGAGTGAAGGGCCCGCTCGCACAGCTGGAGGTTCCATGAAAACTACTTTTGTTTTCGGGTCTGTAACATTCCTTGCAGCCGCCATCCTGTCGGTGGTCGCTGTTCAAACGCCAGCGGGGGCCAATGCGGCGCAGGATTCGACCGCGATCCGGCCTTTCACCGTCCCGGTCGTACCTCAGGCCGTGCTCGATGACCTGCGCCGGCGCATTGCGGCAACGCGCTGGCCCGAAAAGGAAACGGTCGCCGATGATTCGCAGGGTGTGCAGCTGGCGACGATGCAGGCGCTCGCGAAATATTGGGCGACGGATTACGACTGGCGGAAGTGCGAGGCGAAGCTGAAAGCGCTCCCGCACTTCGTAACGAATATCGATGGACTCGATATTCATTTCATCCATGTCCGGTCGAAGAATTCGAACGCGCTGCCGATCATCATCACGCACGGGTGGCCCGGCTCGGTCATCGAGCAGTTGAAGATCATTGACCCGCTGACGAATCCCACGGCACATGGTGGAAAGGCGGAGGACTCGTTCGATGTCGTGATTCCGTCGCTGCCTGGTTACGGCTTCTCAGGCAAGCCGACGAAGCCAGGATGGAACCCCGTTAGCATTGCGAAAGCGTGGGCGACGTTGATGCAGCGCCTTGGCTACACCAAGTACGTGGCGCAAGGTGGCGACTGGGGCAATGCCATTTCCGAAGTGATGGCCCTGCAACAGCCTCCGGGATTGCTCGGCATTCACACCAACATGGCAGCCACCGTTCCGTCCGACGTGTCGAAGGCCCTTGCGATGGGTGCCCCGCCGCCCGCCGGACTTTCGCCCGATGAAAAACACGCGTGGGATCAACTCGATGACTTCTACAAGAACGGGTTGGGCTACGCCCTCGAGATGAACAACCGGCCGCAGACTCTATACGCAATCGTCGATTCTCCGGTCGGCCTCGCCGCGTGGATGATCGACCACGACATTCGCAGCTACCGGATGATCGCGCGCGCTTTCGACGGCAAACCGGAAGGGCTGACGCGAGACGATGTCCTCGATAACGTCACGCACTACTGGCTGACCAACACGGCGATCTCCTCAGCACAGCTGTACTGGGACACCCAGCATAATCTTCCGGCCGGCGGCTTCTTCGATGTGCGAGGCATCAAGATCCCGGTCGCCGTGAGCGCTTTTTCCGAAGAGATCTACCAGGCGCCGAAGAGTTGGGCGGAGAAGGCATATGTCAAACTTATCTTCTTCAACAAGCATGACAAAGGCACCCACTTCGCGGCGTGGGAGCAGCCGGAGCTTTTCGTTAATGACTTGCGCGCAGCGTTCAAGTCATTGCGCTAATTGATGAGATTCGAGATTCCCGAGTCTTTGCGAGTCTGGCTCGGTGGACTTGGTCCGCGCCGTGGATAACGTCGGTGGAACTGAAAGCGAGCTAAGCCATGGACGTTGCAACTCTTGCAAAACTGCTTCGCGAAACGGAAGAGCGCCACGGTCACTATGAGAAGACGCACACCAAGCATGATTGGTGGGACTGGTACGCGCCCTATTTGAGCGCGCGCCAGAGCGGCAGCAGTCCGGAGGAGGCAGCAGCAGCGGCCGATCGCTATATGAAGGAAGTCGGTGATGTTCTTCCCGGATGATGGAAAGCTAAGAGGAGTTTTATGAAAACGACAATGAAGGTGGCGCAGATTTCCAAGGCGGGCGGCGATTTCGAGGTCGTCGAGCGCGAGATTCCGAAGCCGGGCGCGGGACAGGTACGAATCAAAGTCCAGGCGTGCGGCGTTTGCCACAGTGATATGCTCACGAAAGAAGGCGCGTGGCCTGGGATTCAATACCCTCGTGTTCCGGGACACGAAGTCGCCGGTATCATCGATGAGTTGGGCGCCGGCGTTGCCGTGTGGAAAAAAGGACAGCGCGTAGGTGTCGGCTGGCATGGCGGGGAGGACGGCACCTGTCCTTCCTGTCGACGCGGCGATTTTCGCAACTGCCAGAACCTGAAGATTACCGGCATCAGTTATGACGGCGGATACCAGGAATACATGGTAGCACCCGTGGAGGCCCTGGCGGCGATACCGGACAATCTAAGTGACGTCGATGCAGGACCACTACTCTGCGCTGGAATTACGACCTTCAACGCCCTTCGGCACAGTGGTGCTCTCCCGGGCGATTTGGTTGCCGTATCGGGAATCGGCGGTCTGGGTCACCTTGGAATTCAATTCGCGAACAAATTCGGTTATAAGGTCGCAGCGATCGGGCGCGGGTCCGACAAGGCGGCGCTCGCCAAAAAACTTGGGGCGGCGCTCTACATCGACAGCAAATCGACTAACGCCGTCGAGGAGTTGAAAAAACTGGGGGGCGCACGGGTAATCCTGGCGACCGCGCCCAGCTCCAAGGCGATGTCCGAGTTGATTGATGGTCTGGGGCCGAACGGCAAACTGGTGGTAGTGGGGGCGGCCGCCGAACCGATTGAAGTCACGCCGATTCAGCTGATTTCCGGGAGTCGAACTATTCAAGGCTGGTCCTCGGGGACTCCCACCGATTCCGAGGACACCCTGCGCTTCGCGGAACTCAGCGGTGTGCGTCCGATGACGGAAACCTTTCCTCTCGAAAAAGCGGCCGAGGCTTACGCACGAATGATGAGCGGCAAAGCGAAGTTCCGCGTCGTCCTGACCATGTGACCTTGGAAGGAGGACGCGTTTATGCGAGCTGACATTGTTCCCGGGGCGACCTTTCCCGACTACGACTTAGCCGACCATACCGGAAAACACCGCAAGCTCTCCGAACTACAAGGCCCAGATCCGATGGTTGTCGTACTGGGGCGTGGCGGTTATTGCCCGAAAGACCGCCGGCAGGCGGAAGGCCTTGTCCAACTTCATCGCGAGCTCGAAGTCGCCTACTGCCGCCTTGTCACGATCACCACCGACAGCATCGCCGACACGAACGAATATCGCACCGGAGTCGATGCCCACTGGCCTTTCTTGTCCGACACGCGGCGTATCATTCAAAAAGATCTCGATATCGCGGAGTACACGGATGCGGTCCACAATCCCATGATTCCGCACGTAATCGTTCTCGAGCCCGGTCTTGTCGTCTACAAGGTATACAACGGCTACTGGTTCTTCGGCCGGCCGACCGTGGAAGATTTGCGGCAAGATCTCCGGGCCGTGCTCAAAAAATGCCGGCCGGACTGGGACATCACCATGCCGGAATTCAAGGCGGCCTGGCAGGAAGGCCGCAAGGAACTCTTTTATCCCTACGGCAAAACGTTCAGGCAAACCATCAGTGAAGAGTGACGATCGACGCCGGTGGGCGGCGGAGTTTTGCGCCGCTTTCGGCTGCGGCAAGTAAGACTTATCCGTTAGGCAAGGACGGAAGAGGTCAGCAAATCCTCGATCCTGACCGGCAGTTCGCGGACGCGCACACCGGTCGCGTGGTAGGTTGCCGCCGTGATCGCCGCGGCGATCCCAGCCAGGCCGATCTCGCCGATTCCCCGGGCGCCAAGCTCGTTCAGCTCTTTGTCGGGGAAATCCACGAAGTGCACTTCGAGCTTGGGCACGTCCGCGTTCACCGCCACAATGTAGTCGGCCAGGTTACTGTTGATCGGCGCGCCGCTCTCCTGGTCGTAAGACGTGTGTTCTAACAGCGCCATGCCGATTCCCATCACGACCGCGCCTTCGATTTGGTTGCGGCCCGCGAGTGGATTAATAATGCGGCCGGCATCGATGACACTTACGACCCGGCTGACGCGCAAGCGCGCGATTGCTGGCTGCCAGCTGACTTCGACAAAGTGACAACCGAACGAATGGGTCGAGAACTTCGGCTTTTCCTCACCGAACGTGGCCTCGGACTTTCCGCTGCCGGTGACGAAGCCCAGATTAGCGCGCCGGAGCACATCGGCGAAGGGCACACCGCCGGCAGAACCATTCGCCTTCACAAAGACCCGGCCGCCTTCGAAGGCCAAATCGGCCGGTTTGTTTTTCTCGAATGGCGAGCCCGGGGTTGAGGTCGCGACGGTCAGCAGCGATGCGATCGCATTGTCGGCCGCCGCATAGACGGCGGGGATGATGGATCCCGTCACCATCGAACCGCCTGAGACCGGGCCTTCCGGAAGTGACGTATCGCCCAGCGCCACTTCAACCTTGTTGAGCGGCACTCCGGTTTTCTCAGCCGCAAGCTGCGCGAGGATGGTGTAAGTGCCGGTGCCGATGTCCTGTGTCCCGCAGGCGACGCGGGTAGTGCCATCGTCCCGAAGGTGGACGCTAGCCTCGGCGGGGAACCGCGCGGCGATCCAGGCACACCCGGCCATTCCCCAGCCGAGGATCAACCCATCGCGTTTCATCGAGCCGACCTCCGGGGTGCGCTTCGACCAGTCGAACTTCTCCATGCCGAGCTCGAAGCATTCAACTAAATGACGGGACGAAAACGGAATACCTAACGACTCGTCGATCTTCGGCTCGTTTAGGATGCGAAGCTTGACGGGATCGATCTTGAGCTGATCGGCCAATTCGTTCATCGCGGACTCGGTCGCGTAGAGGCCGGGGACGGCGCCCGGGCCCCGCATGTCGGACGGTGTCCCGATGTTGCGCTGGGCGCGGCCGAACTTTACCCGGAGGTTCGGCACGCTGTACTGGAACGCCGTCGCCTCCCCGCAATTCTCATGATAATTATCGAGGATCGACCGGTGGTAAACGTAGTCGTGCTGGAGCGAGACGAGTTTGCCCTCCGCTGTGGCGCCAAGCCGCACCCGCTGCTGCGTGCGCGCACGATGACCGACCGATTGAAACATCATCTTGCGGCTGAGGGCGAGCTTCACTGGCTTGCCAAGTTGCCGCGCCGCCGCCACGGCCAGTGGGCAATGGGTCCAGGGCCATAGCTTGCTGCCAAACCCCGAGCCTACGAACTTCGTGATGACGCGGACGTTCTCTTTCGGCAAACCGAACATTTGCGCGAGCACGCCCCGCATGTTGAAGATGCCCTGCGATTCTTCGTAGATGGTCAGCTTGTCGCCGTCCCACATCGCGGTTGCGCCCTGGAGCTCGATCGGGTTGTGGTGCTCGGCTGGCGTCACATAGGTTTGATCGAGCTTCACTGCTGCGCTCGCGAAAGCAGCTTCCGGATCGCCGCGCTCACTTTGCAAGCGCTTCTCCGGACCGTAACTCGTGGGAACGACATCCGGGTCGTCGTCCGCTTTGAGATCGGTCCCGACATTCGGCTTGTTCTTGTCGTAGGTGACGCGGACCACATCGGCGGCGCCCTTGGCCGCCTCGAAAGTATCCGCCACGGCGAGCGCGACGTATTGCCCGTAGTAACGAACGACATCGTCTTCGAACGGCGGGCGGCGCTCTACGCAGATGCCATCAAACCCCTTGCCCATAATTGAGCGGGAGATCTTTCCGATATTCGCGCGATGAAGAATCGCTCGCACACCAGGCATCTTTTCTGCCGCCGCGGTGTCGAGTTTTTGGATTTTGCCGTTGGCGATCGTCGCCTCAACCGGAACGGCGTACAACATTCCGGGGAAGTGGAAATCGGAGGCATACGTCGCCAGGCCGCTCACCTTCAACGGACCGTCGATGCGCGGCTGGGGTTTTCCGATTACCGATGTCTGTGCGCTTTCGGGCATAAATAAGGTCGATCTTGTCGTTAGGCCGTTTGCGTCGCGAGCGTGAGCGCGTGGACGAGACAGCGTTTGGCCAGCTCGACCTTGAAGCCGTTTTCGCTCTGCGGCTTTGCCCCACTCAACGCCGCTTCCGCCGCCTTTC
Organism: Verrucomicrobiota bacterium; assembly: GCA_041167305.1. Taxonomy (GTDB): domain Bacteria; phylum Verrucomicrobiota; class Verrucomicrobiia; order Chthoniobacterales; family UBA10450; genus AV80. The sequence continues at coordinate 10,858 of JBEEHI010000057.1, read as the reverse complement.
GGAAAACGTCTTCCGTGGCCAATTGCCCCGTCAATGCCTGTTCCGCCTCAGGCGATCTCCACGGCTTTGTTCCCACGCCACCAAGCGCAATGCGCGCGCGAGTTACTTTTCCTCCGGCGACCGTCACCACCACTGCGGCGGAGGCGAGCGCAAATTCGTAGGAAGCGCGGTCACGCAGTTTCAGATAGAGCGAGCGGCTTCCAGGCGCCGGTGGCGGGAGCGTGACGTGAGTAATCAAATCGCCCGGCTCCAAGACTGTCTCGCGATGCGGGGTGTTGCCGGGCAAGACATGGAAATCGCCAATCGGAATGCTGCGTTCGCCTTTCGGACCGCGGATGTGAATGGTCGCCTCGAGCGCGGCCATGGCCACATTCATGTCGGATGGGTTTGTTGCAATGCAGTGTTCGCTCGTGCCGAGGATGGCCAGCGAACGATTCGTGCCGCCAATCGCGGCGCAGCCCGAGCCCGGTTCGCGTTTGTTGCACGGCATATTCGTTTCTCGGAAGTACATGCACCGTGTCCGCTGCAGCAGATTGCCGCCGGTAGTCGCCATGTTGCGAAGCTGGGCCGACGCGCCGCTCAAGAGCGCTTCGGAAAGGACGGCGTAGTTCTTCCGAACGAGGGGGTGATAAGCCAAATCGGAGTTGCGAACTACAGCGCCAATCGTTAGGCCGCCGTCGGGAAGCGCTTCGATTTTGTCGAGCGGCAGTCGATTGATGTCTATGAGCGTCTGCGGCTGCTCGACATTCAACTTCATCAGATCGATCAGCGTCGTCCCGCCACCGATGAAGCGAATCTCCGCTCCCTGCTGCGCGGTTTTCGCTTTCGCTGCCGCGGCAATCGCTTGATTGCTGTCGCTGGCCCGCGTGAGCTTAAAGGTTTTCATCCCGTTTTCGGCGGCTTGGTCTTCTGCCGCACGCTCTGGATCGCCGCGACAATGTTGGGATAGGCGCCGCATCGGCAAATATTGCCGCTCATCAATTCTTTCACGTCGGCGTCCTCCGGTCCGCATGGCTCTTTCATGAGCGCCACGGCCGACATGATCTGCCCGGATGTGCAATAGCCGCATTGGTAGGCGTCGCAGGTCACGAATGCGGCCTGCACCGGGTGCAGATTTTCCGGCTGGCCGATGCCCTCCAGCGTCGTGATCTCCTCTCCGTCGTGCATGGCGGCGAAGCAGAGACAGGAGTTCACTCTCCGGCCGTTGATGTGCACCGTGCACGCGCCGCACTGGCCATGATCGCATCCCTTTTTCGATCCGGTCAGGTGGAGATGCTCGCGAAGGCAATCGAGAAGTGTGGTTCGCGGGTCGATCCGCAGATCGTACTTCTTGCCGTTAACCCGAAGCGCGACCGGAATCGCGTCCTTCGAAGCGGATGATGGCGACTGCTCTTTCACAGGAAGTTGCCCGAATGCCGTCGTAACCGGGCCCGCGGTCGCGAGCAAGCCAGCAGTTCCCAAGCGCGAAAGAAACGTGCGGCGCGTGGACCGCGCAGACTCGGACCGAGTGTCCGCTTCGGGCATTTCAGACGTGTCGTCTTGATCGGACATCGGGAGTCCTCCGGGATCAAGGAGAGATTACCGTCTCCAGTTTTGGGCGCAATAGTTTTTAGAGGACGCAATTAATCAGCCGGAATGCAAACGCGCCTTATCGCATTGCGTTAGCGGGATCACTGGTCTTAATACCGGCCTCATGCGGAAACTGCTTATCTCACCTTGTATCGTCGAATTTCGGCTCGTTGCAGGCCGCGATCAGGTACTGCGACGAACAAATCGTCCCGCTCCGAATTGAAGAAACCCGTCCGCGCTCCGCCCGCCGTGGCAATTTTCGCGGTTCGTTTGTAGCGATCGGCGTTCTCCTGATTGATCACATCGATGTAGCCTTCGCCGCAGACGGCATAGAGGTGATGTCGTTTGGCATCGTAGAAAACCTCGTCGGCATCGCCGGAGATATCGAGCGAGGCGACTGCCGCCCCGGTATCGGTGTTGAGAACGATGAGCTTCGCGGGATTCCGGCAGCCGACAAAGAGGCGGTGGCTGGCTTCGTCGATAGCGATCGGGAAGTTCGCGGAAGCACCGCCGGGTTTCCACGTAGCGACGACTTCGCCTTTGTCGCGGTCGATCACGGCGACCTCTCCGGAGCTCGGGACGTTGACGAAAATCCGGCGTCCCTGTTTCTCCAGGACGAAAGCTTCCGGGTGCGCCGCGAGTTTGATCGAGCGGGTCTGCTTACCGTCTTCCGGGTTGATCACAGCAATTCCGCCGTTGCCGAAGCCGACGAAAACTTCCTTCTGGAGGCTGTCGACGCGCATATTGTCGGCATCGTCGTGTAGATCGATCGTGCCGATCAATTGCCACGACTTCGTGTCGTAAAGGTTGCAGAGTCCGCCTTTGTCGTTCGCGACGAAGAGCCGGTTCAACTCGGCGATGTAGGCGAGGCCTTGCGGCGCTCCGAGGCCACTGATGGAACGAACGCGTTCGCCTTTGCGCAAATCGAGAACCTCGACACTGTTGTTGCCCAGCGCGCAAACGAACAACCGTTCCCCGGCAGAATCGTAATCAAGATGATCGATTCGCCCCTCTATGCCGGGAAGCGCAATGGTCTGCTGAAGTTCGAGCGCCGCGCCGGCAGATTCAGCCGCGGCGAGACAACTGCCCGCGACAGTCGTCAGGGCCATCGCTAGGACTAAACACGGCGCGCGGTGCAATGATCTTCCAGCCTCAATTTGCTGCCGATGTACTGATGCCCGAGAGCCCGGTAGCCAACAGCGCGCCTTTGACTCCGTTAGCCAGGTCTTTCGCTTTGCCGCGTCCCCAGTAGTGAAAGAAGAGAATGCGCGGAGTCTCGTGAGTCATATGCGAATGAATGGCGACAATGTTGATTCCCACGGTCCGCAACGCCTTGAGCGCTGGCTGTAATTCGTCCTCAGTCACCGCGAAATCACCATCGACCACGGCGTTCTCGTCCGTGCCGGCAAAAGCGGCCCAGGTGTTCACGCCCATGTCCTTGTCGATTTTCACTCCGTGCATTGCCGCCGGCCGGCCAATCGTGAACTTTACCATCCCGTTATTCGTTTCGCCGGTGGTGCCGAAGATCGCATTGAGTCGCTCGGGCGAGATGGAGTTTTTCTCTGGCAGCGAACCGGCGTTGAACGAATCTTTCGGCTGCGGATTCGCGGCGCGGACTTCCTTAATCTTGTCGTAAAGCTTTCGGACCGCGCCGGCGAGTTGCTCGGTCGTGCCCTGGCCTTCGATGTGCATGAAATAGACTTTCGGATGGTCGAAGAAAAAATGGTTATGCAGCGCCGTGACGCTGAGCCCATTCTCGAACGCGGACGAGATCGCGACGTTCACTTCATCTTCGAAGAGAACGGTGTCGCCCATTACCAACGCTTCGGTGTGCGAGCCCGCCGTAAAGGCCGCCCACGTCCCCAGCCCCATGAACGGTGGCATCGTCCAGCCGTCGACCGCGACCTTCACGTCCGCTCGCGGGAAGGTGACTCGATACACACCTTCCTTCTCATTGAGCTTGCCTTTCAGACCTGTGATCTCATCGATCTTCGCCGTGTCCAGCGCGCCGAACGAAATGGTGGCTGTCGCGGCGAAGACCGCCAGGGTAAGAAGAGTTCTTTTCATCGGTTTCCTCTCGTCTCGAGCGCGCAAAACGCAAAGTGTAAGCGCAATTTCGGTTTGCAATACATATTGCCGATGCAAAGAGAGGCGGACGACGACGTGGCTTGGGAAATGGAATCTCCAACTGTGACATCGACCACGGCCAGGCGGCCAAGCTTCGGAGAAGCGTTTCGCTTCTGGCTCAAGCTCGGGTTCATCTCGTTCGGCGGACCAACGGGGCAGATCGCGATCATGCAAACCGAGTTGGTCGATCGAAAGCGCTGGATCAGCCAATCGCGATTTCTCCACGCCCTGAACTACTGCATGCTGCTGCCCGGCCCCGAGGCCCAGCAACTGGCGACTTACATCGGCTGGCTGTTGCATAAGACCGCGGGCGGCATCGCCGCCGGCGCGTTGTTTGTCATCCCCTCCATCTTTGTGCTGTGGACGCTCAGCTACATCTACGCGGCCTATGGCAGCGTCCCCTGGATCGCCGCCATCTTCTACGGCTTGAAACCGGTGGTGGTCGCCATCGTTACCGCCGCCGTGATTCGCATCGGCCGGCGGACCTTGAAGAACGAAGTCATGTGGGCTATCGCCGCATTGGCGTTCGTTTCTATTTTCTTTTTGGGCGCACCCTTTCCCGCGATCATTATCGGCGCCGGCCTGCTCGGGCTCGTCGGCGGCAAATTCTGGCCGGCGAAGTTCGACGTGATCTCGACCGACCACGGCAATGGCAAGCCCGAGAACGAGACCTCCGTGATCGATGACGAACACGCGCCGCCCGAACACACCCGGCCGTCGATCGGTCGCGCCGTTCGCGTCGCGCTCACCTGGCTCGCGATCTGGTGGACGCCAGTGTTGCTGGCGGGAGTTCTGCTCGGAACCGGCCACACGATTTTTCGTGAAGGAATTTTCTTCAGCAAAGCCGCCGTAATTACTTTCGGCGGAGCGTACGCCGTTCTGCCCTACGTCGCGCAACACGCCGTTACTCCGTTCGGCTGGCTGAAACCTGGCCAGATGATGGACGGCCTGGGCTTGGCTGAAACCACACCGGGCCCGCTCATCATGGTGCTGCAATTCGTCGGCTTCATGGGCGGCTGGAACCAGCCCGGCCAGTTATCGCCCCTCGTGGCCGCGACCCTCGGCGCTCTTATCACCACCTGGGTCACGTTCACTCCCTGTTTTCTCTGGGTCTTCCTCGGCGGCCCGCACATCGAGCAACTCCGCGGCAACAAACGAATCAGCATGACCCTCTCCGCCGTAACGGCGGCGGTTGTCGGCGTTGTCCTTAACCTCGCCGTCTGGTTCGCACTCCATGTCATTTATCCGCAACGCCAGTTCGACTGGTTCGCCATCGTGCTTTGCCTGGCCGCCTTGATCGCGATGCTTCGCTGGAAGCTCGGCGTTATCCCCGTCATCCTTGCCGGCGGCGCCCTCGGCCTGATCTATTCCCTCATTCGGGCCGGCTAGAATTCTCCCGGCATAAGAGGCGGGGACGCCCTGCAAGATCACTTCATTCGGCTGAAAAATTCGCGTCGAAGCTGCAACGGCGCACTGCGATCTGCCGAGATCCTAAGACTGACCCCCTCTTGCCCCCCTCGGTCATAGGAACCAGTCTTTCTTCTCCTCAATCTTCCACTGACCCCGCAGCTTGCGGACAAGATAAACGTCGACGTGAGAGCGATCCTTGTAGTGCATGTAAACGGAAACGAGGTCGGTGCGAGTATACAGGTCCTTTCGCTTGCCAGTCTTCGTGTCCAGCAGGTACGAGTGCCCGGTGACGACAGAACCTGGAACCCGTTTCTCCTCGTCGGTGCTCATGATCATGAGAATGGGTTTAGCGGTCACACGGCGAATCGCGCGGGATATCTGCCGTGTGTCGTTGCGAGAAATCGGAGCAGCGCACGGCGGGGGATCAGCGGCGACGGCGCCCGCAGACAAGGTGAGTGAGGTAAGAATGATCGCGATGCGCATACGATCTAACGAGAACAAGATGAGCGATCCGGCAGCGACCGGATTCGCTCCATCGCATGGTTAGATCTCATTTGGTGCCCAGCTCAGGCCTCGCAAATTGTTTCTTCCATTCGTCCAATTTGTCAGACGCCTTCTCTTCGAGGCTTCCGCTAGTGGGCGAGCCAAAGACGGTGGCGTTGAAGCGCCATCGCATGAAACCGAGCAGCACGACCTCGTCTTTTCCTCTCCGGAAGATATAGCCAACATTCTTCGGTTCAGGACCTATTCCGAATGTGCTGTCGATACCGTGAAACCAATTGCTCTCCTTACCGAGAATTCGCCGCAGCTTTCGACTGGCCTCGGCACCGAGCAACCTGGCACGTTTGTAGTCACCGTGCGGCGTCACTTCCGAACGGTGGTTCTCCGTGACTCTGACAGGAAATACATAAACCTCATTCGCGGTTCGGATAAGGCGCAAAGCCTCGGGCTGCTGAGCCATGTCGAGTACTGACGATGGCTCCGCCAGCGCCGATCGAGTGATCGCGAGTGACGCCAGAAGAATCAGGATGCGCATGAGATCTAACGAGAATTAGATGAGCGACGGCGGACGAGATCGCGCGTCGCCTGCAGTGAAGGTGTAGAAGTCATCTCAAATGTGAACGCACAGCGGTCCGACGTTCGCTCCATCGCATGGTTAGGCGTCGGCTACGATCCAGCATGGATGTAGGATCCCGTCACTTTAACTCTTTCCGTATCTGCATAATCGATTCGCCAGTGTCCTTTGATTCTGCGAGCGTAAGTGAAGGTGTCAGGTGAGTAGTGAACTTCCACCGTGTTGTGATCAACGACGTGCATCCCGACAATAGGAACAGGCTTGAAGTGCTGCTCTCGGAAATGGCCCGGCATCAGCGCTAGGATCCTGCGAATGTCCGCAGCGGAAACCGCGTGGACGCTGCCATCGATGCGGGGCTTGCGGGGAGCGGCTGGTGGCGGCGCGGGAGGCTTCCCTGCGACTGCACACGCTACAATGGTGAGCGAGAGAAGCGCAATGAGAAATCGTGTCATACGCCTAACGAGAACAAGATGAGCGACGGCGGACGGGGGCGCGCTTTGCTTGTTTCATAATTCTTAATTTTTCCTTCAGGCTTGTCATGCGGCGGTCCGCTGTTCGCTCCATCGCATGGTTAGACGGATTCACGTCGTAATCTCACCAGGCGCCTGACACCCGAAAGACAAAGCAGAAAAAGTCCGACAACACAGGCGCAAAATGTGATCCATCCAAGAATGCCAAGACCGGATATAGCCAGGTTGGCGAGACTGCTGTAAGTGCCAAAAACAATGTGAAATGGGAAGTCACGATCGAAATGCCACCAAACGAGAAACACTGCCCAACACGCCGGGTACCAAGGGACCAACCACAATCCAGTTCGTGTGAGTCGGCTCATTCGTCTAACGAGAATTAGACGAAAGTTCGTCTTTAAAGGCGAACATTTGTTCGTCTATCACGACGCTTATCGCCGCGCCTCTGCGGCGGAGACAGCCGGCCTCTGCATCAAAACGAAGATCGGCGAACCTAGAGCAATGGCTGCAAGCTAGAGTAGAATATCCCAAGATGCCTGCCGCGAGAGATGAATCGGCGAGTCTCAGCGGGAATTACTTTCCGCCTTTTTTCTTTTTGCGAGATCCGTATTTGACGGAACGGCGCTCGGCGTTGGCCAGCGAATCGTTATCCTTCTTTTCGCTCATCCGGAGCTTGGCCTGCATTCCGGCTTCTTTGTAAAGCACTTCCCGGATCGCGGCCGACTTATTCCCGCAATGTTTTTGATCGGCGAGCGCCTGGAGGGCTCGGTCGAGGGCAAGAGGAAGGGTGATCGTAATGGCCGTGGACTCCTTGTCTCTCACGCCGCCGACCGTGTCACAGCGAATATGGCCGGGCAAGAAAATTCAATCTTGACTGGTGTATGATACAATAATACACATGGCTCATGCCCAGAACGAAGCTGCCAAAAGGCAGTGTGCCGGTGACGTTCCGCCTCCCGCGAGATATCCAACGACGCCTCCTCGAGAAAGCGCGACGCGAAGAGACGAGCTTCTCCGAATTGATCCGTCGCGCTTTGCGCCGCGAGGTCACGACCGCGCCAGGACCTTCCCAAAGGAAGACGGCCGTTCGTCGCGGCAAACGGGAGTAGATATGGCTCTTCGTCGAACGATCCAAGGTTTGGGAGTTTTTGTATGCGTGGTTTCGGGATCGCCGATACCGGAGTTGGAACCCAGCGATGGGTGCTCCGCAAGCGCCGCGCTCCAACGGCTGGGGAGCCGGGTGATCGGACGGCGAAAGCGAAGTATGAGGTCTTCGCCATCACGGTCAATGGAAGAAACACGATTGGGGTCGTGTCCGTTGATTTGGAGCGCGGCGTACCGGCATGCAAAATCGATAAGCTGGTTTGGAGAAACATTATGGCCGACAAAGTAAAGCTCTGGTTCGACTCTGAAGTTGATTATCTCGAAGTGACGTTTTCCGACGCGCCCGGTTACATGCGGCCGACGGGAAACGATGGGGTCATGAAGCGCGTGGATGAGCAAGGCCACGTCATTGGTTTCAGCGTGTTCGGCGTAAGCAGATTCCGGAAAGATCATCCGCTCAAAGCCGAATTCACCGGGGGCGAATAGGCATCGCAGGACGGTTTTTCGATGCCAGGCAATACGACTCCTTTCGTCCCTGACGGGACTTTGTTTGTTGCAATGACCGTTTGTCCAAGCGCTGAAGCGCTGGGCTATTGTCGAGGGGAAATGGGCGATCTGTGAGGATCGTTTATCCCAGCACTAAAGCGCTGGTCGGTGGCCGAGGGTGACCGGGATCACGATCCCGGCTACAGCGCTGCCGAGGCGTCTGACACAGACGCCCCACAATTCGACAAAGCTAGAACGGGAGCTTCATCCCGAGGCTCTTGACCAGGAACGCCCACTGGTCGGTTGTCTCTTCGATGATTTTGCTGGTGGGTTTGCCGGCGCCGTGACCGGCGCGAGTCTCGATGCGGATCAGGACCGGGGCGGGGCCGGCCTGGGCAGCTTGTAACGTGGCGGCGAACTTGAAGCTGTGGCCGGGGAAGACGCGGTCGTCGTGGTCGGCAGTCGTGACTAACGTGGGCGGATACTTCGTTCCCGGTTTGATGTTATGGAGCGGGGAATATTTATAGATCGCGGCGAATTCATCCTTGTTCTCGGACGAGCCGTAATCGGAAGTCCAGGCCCAGCCGATGGTGAACTTCTGGAACCGGAGCATGTCCATGACGCCGACCGCTGGTAGGGTAGCGCCCCAGAGTTCGGGACGCTGCGTCAGAGCGGCGCCAACGAGCAAGCCGCCATTGCTGCGCCCAATGATCGCGAGTTTCGGCGTGGAAGTGTATTTGTTCGCGATCAGCCATTCGCCGGCGGCGATGAAATCATCGAACACATTCTGTTTGCGCAGCTTCGTCCCGGCCAAATGCCATTCTTCGCCGTACTCGCCGCCGCCGCGCAGATTCGCGACCGCGTAAACGCCACCCATCTGGAGCCAGGTCGCGATAGCCGGCGAGAAGGAAGGCGTGATAGAAGCATCGAATCCGCCGTAGCCATAAAGCATGGTGGGATTGTTCCCGTCTTTCTGGAGACCTTTCCGATAGGTGATGAACATCGGCACCTTCGTGCCGTCCTTGCTCGGATAGAAGATCTGCTCGGTCGTGTAATCGTCCGCTTTGAAATCAACCTTCGGCTGGAAGAGGACGTTGCTCTGTCCGCTCTTGAGATCGTAGCGGTAAACCGTGGTTGGCTCCGTGAAGCTGACGTAGGAATAGAAGGTCTCGGTGTCCTTTCGCTTACCTCTGAAACCGCTCGCGGTGCCGAGCCCGGGCAGCTTGATTTCGCCGGCCGCTTTACCCGAGAGCTCGAAGAGCCGCACCGCGGAATGCGCGTCCTTGAGGTAACTCCCGATAAAACGGTCGCCGACAACTTCCGCGTTCTCGAGCGTGTCGGCAGCTTCGGGCACGAGGGTCGTGATGTTCTCCGGCTTGGTGATATCGATGGCAACGATCCGGCACTTTGGTGCGGTGAGGTCGGTCCTGAACCAGAAGGTGTTGCCGTCGCAACCGAGGAAACCATAATGCGCGTCCTGCTTATTCAGCAGTTCGACGACCGGCGCATCGTCTTTCTGGAGGTCCTTGTAGAAGATACTGTTCTTCGGATCGGTGCCTTGCGAGACGTTGAGGATCAGGAACCGACCGTCCTCGGTCACCTGACCGTTGAAGTTCCAGTCCTTGTGGTCTTTTCGCTCGTAGACCAGCGCGTCCTTGTCCTGGGTCGTGCCGAGCTTGTGGAAATAGACCTTGTGAAAGTAGTTCGCCTGCTTGAGCTGGTCGGCCGAGGCGGGCGCATCATAGCGGCTGTAGAAAAATCCGCTGCCGTCTTTCTTCCACGAGGCGGCGGAGAACTTCACCCATTGCACGTCGTCGGGTAAATCCTTGCCAGTCTCGATCTCGCGAACTTTCCATTCCTGCCAGTCGGACCCGGCGACGGCGAGTCCGTAGGCCATCAGTTTGCCGTCGTCGGTGATATCGACGCCGCTCAGCGCCACGGTGCCATCTTTCGAAAGCGTATTCGGATCGAGCAGCAACTTCGCGTCGCCCGGCACCTTCGCGCCGGTGAAGAGCACGTTTTGATTTTGCAGGCCGGTGTTCTTCGAGAAGAAATAACGGCCGCCTTCGTGGAACGGGATGGTGTACTTCTCGTAGTTCCAGAGCGCCGTCATCTTTTCGTTGATCTTCTTCCGCTCTGGGATCGCGGCGAGATAGTCGAAGGTGAGTTTGTTCTCTGCTTCGATCCATTTCTTCGTTGCTTCCGAGTCGACGTTTTCCAAGTCGCGGTAGGGATCGGCCACCTTGGTGCCGTGATAATCGTCGGTCTGCTCGCTCTTGGGCGGCTGTGGATAAACGAATTTGTCGTTGTCCGCGGCCCAGGCCAGCCCGGCAAGAAGAGAGACGACGGCGAAAATCAACGAGGTGCGTTTCATAGGAAGAGACCGATAAGGGGGTTCGACGCGCCGCGCAACGACCTTGTAGCCGCGATCGATGATCGCGGCGCTTCGATTCTTCTGTAGCGGCGGTCTATGACCGCCGACATCGTGTTGCGTGGGTCGTTCGGCGGTCATAGACCGCCGCTACAGCAAAATCACTCCGTTCCGCCCCACGGCAGATGCGCGGCGTTCCAATCCATAGCGGCGCGGATCCGGGCGCGGCCGCTCGGCTGATCGAAGAAG
>JBEEHI010000056.1:0-5850 GCA_041167305.1 Verrucomicrobiota bacterium | reverse complement strand
GCTTCAAATCCGTCATCGTCTTTTCGTGCTCAATGGCGGTCGCTTCCCGCGCTTTCGCGATAATCTGTTCCGCCGCCACGACAGCTTCCTGCTGCTTGCGCTCGGCCACGTGGGCCGCGCTTTCGCGCGCGTCGTCGATCATCTTCTGCGCCTGGGCGTTCGCTTTCGCGAGAATCTCCGCGTGGCGTTGCTCCGCTTCTGCGAGCTGTTGCTTGATCTTCTCCGCGTTCAGCAGCCCTTCCGCGATCCGCTGCCGCCGCTCTTCGAGCACGGCCAGGATCGGTTTGTAGGCAAAGCGCCGGAGCACGAGCGCAACGAGGATGAAGCTGATGACCTGCGAGAGAAAGATCTTCCAATCGAAGCCGAAGGTCTCTCCGACTTCGCGGACCATGTCTCCCATGCCAGCAGCGAGAATTGCGGTGTGCATATTAGTTAGCAGTTCGCTGGAACCTCTGCGGACGGCTGGTTATTTCGGAACCAGGAACAAGGCGTAGAACACGATCGCTTCCGCGAGCGCGATGGCCAGAATCGCCTGCACCAGGATCGGTGTCGCCGCGCCGGGATTGCGGCCGACGGCGGACGCCGCGCCCATGCCGATGAGTCCGACGCCGATGGCCGCGCCAAGTGCTGCGAGCCCTACGTGAAGGCTTCCGGTCAATTCCGCTAGTATTGGTAGTATCATATTATTTTCGGTTGGTTGTTTCATCAGCGACCTCCGCGGGAACCACGGTCCGATCGCCGAAATTTTTCTAATGGTGCGCGGCCTCCCCGTGTCCCGGTTCGTGTTGCGCAATGAGGAGGGTGAAGACCGCGGTCAGGAGCATGAAGACCAGCGCCTGGACGAAGCCCACAAGCAGCTCCAAAAAGTAAAAAGGAATCGGGATCAGCCACGCGAGCGACGGCACGACGTGACTCATCGACTCCAGCATGATTTCGCCCGCGTAGATATTTCCGAACAGCCGGAAGCTCAGCGAGATCGGCCGGAACAAAATCGAAACGACTTCCAGCCAGCCGACGATGAAAAAGATAAAGACCATCAGGATCTTGAGGAAGCCGGAGGTCTCGCCTTTGGGACCGAAGAGATGTTTGATCACGCCGCCCACGCCATTCGCCTGCACCGCCCAGACCATCCAACAGACGAAGAAAACAGAAGCCATGGCGAAGGTGAGGTTCAGGTTCGCGTTCGCGCCGCGGAGCAGCGGACGATCGATGTGAAACCCGCCGGCGGCATCGTGATGGCCCCATCCTATGGTTCCCACTCCCGGCAGCAGGCCGAACCAGTTCAGAGCCAGAATGAAAATGAAAATCGTGGCAAAGAACCAGAACGTCTTCTTGACCAGAGCACGCCCGATCATGTTCTCGAGAAAATTATAGAGGCTCTCCACGAGCCACTCCCAAAAGTTCTGGAGCCCTTTCGGCACCGGCGTGATTTTTCGGGTGGCCAGTTGCGCGCAGATGATGATGATGGCCGCAACAACCCAGGTCACAACCATGGAGTTCGTGATGGCGAGCTGGCCGACTTGGAAAAGCACGTCGGGTTTGAGCGGAAGGTGATGTTCTTCCGCGATGGCGTGTGCCGGTTCCGCGCCCACCGCTGCCGTCGCGAATCCGCCGCCAACGAAAATCGCGGCGACCAGGATAAGCAGCAATGGAAAAAAACGGCGCATTTGAATCAAGGATAAGAAGCAGCGGCCCAGTGCTTGCCAAAGGTTACGGCGCCGCGGAAGCGGGGCCACAACGGGGCGTTTGCGTCGCGGCTACAAAAGCGCGTTTTGTGGCGATGACAAGAATGAAATTCGCCAATTCTGATCGTCGACGCCGGGTCTCGATCCGCTATTTCACTTTCACCGGAATCTGCTCGCTAAAACGATGCTCGACAAGATCGCGCGCCGGCGCCGGCACGCGTTCGTCCGCTCCGGCCAGCGCAATTGCTTCGTCGTAGTGCGCCTCGAGCTGCCGAATCTGTTCCCGCTGTTCGAAGTTTGCCGCGACCGATTCACTGGCGAGCGCGCCCATCTCTCGAAAAGCAAAGGGCGAGCGGACCAGGTTTTTCATCGCCGCCGCCAACGCTTCGAAATCGCGTTCTTCGACAAGCATTCCGCTGCGGCCTTCTTCGACGGCTTCCGGAATTCCCCCGTGTTTGGTGGCGAGAACGGCCAGACCGGTCGCCATCGCTTCGAGGATGGAATTGGGAATGCCTTCCTGGTTCTGGTCGGGTGGCGTTTCACTGGGATGGAGGAAGCAGTGCGAGCTGGCGTAAAGATCGAACAACTCCTTTTGAGAAAGGAATCCCCGGAAATGGACTTTGCTCACAATCCCCAGCTCTTCTGCCAGTTCTTCGAGGTGGGCTTGCAACGGCCCCTTACCCGCGATGATTAGTTCGGCGTTCGGGAATTCCTTCTGGAAAATGGCGAAGGCGCAGAGCGAAGTGGCCACGCCTTTTTTAGGAATGAGCCGGCAGGCTTGCATGAATCGCCAGCGGCCATCGATCGGCGCTTCGCGGCGGATGAAAGGAAATTCGTGGAGTGGAACGCCGGTGCGATTGATCCGCAAACGCTCGGGCGGACAGCCGAGCGTGAGCAATCGTTCCGCGAGCGATTTAGAGCGCGCCAGGACCAGCGGCACCGCATCGAAAAGATTCTTCAGCTTCGGGCCGTAATCGCGGATGTCCTTTTTCTCCGCGACGTCGGCGCCGTGAAAAGAGACGACACACGGCTTGTGCCAGCGCTCGATGAACGGCAGCAGGTGAACGGCGGTGTGGCCGAAATAAATATGCATCAAGTCGGCGCCGCGACGTTCCAGCAGCCTCGAGAGCATCTGATATTCGCCACGGTAAAGGATGGCGGGCTTCTGTTTCACCCATTTGAGCCAGCCGTGCCGGAGCGGATTGCTCCGCGGTTTCGGGATCAGCTCGATGTCGCGAAACGGGAAGAGCTCGATATTCTGGAGCACCTTGGTCATGACAAACGTGTCGAACTCGTGCAGAGACCGGACCTGCCGGTAGATGTGGAGCATCTCCGGTTTCAGGAAGGTGGTGCAGTAACTTGCTACGACGCGTTTGGACATGGGAAGGGAAAGGAATGGCGATTGTCCTAGAGGGCGCGTAAGTTGTCCATCAGTTATTCACAGGCGGCGACTTCTGGAATTTTAACGTCCGCGTTTTCCCCGGCCCCCGCGTTCTCTTCGAAAAGCCAGCGCTCGAGGTGACCTTTCAATTCGTCCAGCCCGTCGGATTTCGCCGCGGAAATCGCGACCGTCTCAATGTTCGGAAAACGTTTTTTTAAGGCGTGCAGATTTTCTTTGCCGTCCGGCAAATCCATTTTGTTGGCGATGATGTGCCACGGCCGCTGGGAAAGGCGCGGATCGTAAAGGTCGATCTCGCGCCGGAGACTTTGCAGATCCTCGATCGGGTGACGTCCCTCACTCCCGGCGATATCGAGGACGAAGAGTAACAACCGGCACCGGGTAATATGGCGGAGAAAATCGTGACCGAGCCCGACGTCGCGATGCGCTCCCTCGATGAGCCCCGGAATGTCGGCGACCGAAGCGCGGCGATAGCCATCGAATTCGATCACGCCGACGATGGGATGAAGCGTGGTGAATGGATAGGACGCCACCTTCGGGTGCGCCGCGGAAATTTTTCCAAGCAAGGTCGACTTGCCCGCGTTCGGATAGCCGACGAGCGCCGCGTCTGCCATGGTGTGCAGTTCCAGGAGGAAACGGCCCTGTTCGCCTTCTTCGCCCTCAGTGTATTGGATCGGCGCGCGATTCTTCGAACTCTTGAAGTGGACGTTGCCTTTGCCGCCTTTGCCGCCCTCGCAGAGAACGAACTCTTCGCCGTCGCGGGTGAGATCGGCGATGGGCTTGGGCTCACGAGGTCCATCCGTCTCGTCCCGGTAAACGATCGTGCCTATCGGTACCTTCACTACTTTCGGCACCGCGCCGCGGCCGTGCATTTTCTTCCCCATGCCGTGACCGCCATTCTTCGCCTTGATGATCGGCTCGTAGAACAGGTTTGAAAGATTATCTACGTGGATGTCGGCGCGAAGAATCACGTCGCCGCCGCGGCCGCCATCGCCGCCATCCGGCCCGCCTTTCGGTACGTATTTTTCCCGGCGAAAACTGACGCAGCCGCGCCCGCCGTTGCCGGCCTGGCCAAGAACTTTAATGCGATCGACAAACATATGGCGGAGGAAAGTGGTTGAAGCGTTGAAGCGAGAAGGACGCTTGCCGCTGTAACGCTCTAACTCTTCATCGCTTCAACGATTCGTAAAGCGCTTTCGTCTCCAGCGCGATTGCCGGCCAGCCGAATTTTTCTTCCGCGCGCTTCCTACCGGCGCGGCCGAACTTTTCGCAGAGCGCGGGATCGGCCATCAATTGATTGATCCGCGCCGCCAGATCGCGCGCGAATTTCTCCGGGTCGCGCGCTTCGAACGGACTCTCGTTCATCTGGTCGATCGGAACCAGGAAACCGGTTTCGCCATCGACCACCACTTCCTTGATTCCACCGACGGCCGACGCGACGACCGCCGTCTCACACGCCATCGCTTCCAGATTGATGATCCCAAACGGCTCGTAGATCGACGGACAGCAGAAGACCGAGGCGTGGGAGTAAAGTTCGCGCACCGTCGGCTTGTCGACCATCTCATCAATCCAGATGACTCCGCCGTGCTCAGCCTGGACCTTCGCGACGGCTTCTTTCATTTCCCGCCCGATTTCGGGCGTGTCCGGCGCGCCGGCGCAGAGCACGATCTGAAAACCCGAGTTCATGTATTGCGCGGCGCGGACGAGATGGATGATCCCCTTCTGTCGGGTGATCCGGCCGACAAAGAGCACGAATGGCTTCCTGATCCCGTAGCGGGTCAACGCCGCGGTGGATTCGGTCTTTCGATATTCGTCGAGATCGATGCCGTTATAAATCACGTGCAAACGCTCCGGCTTAACGTTGAACAGCTGCTGCACGTCTCTCTTCGTCTGCGCAGAGACCGCAATGACCGCGTCTGCCATCTCGATGGCCGTCTTCTCGACCCAGACTGAAAAATCGTAGCCGCCACCGAGCTGTTCGCGTTTCCAGGGACGCAGCGGCTCGAGCGAGTGCGTGGTGATCACGAGCGGCAGGCCGTAATTCATTTTCGCGAGGATGCCGCCGAAATGGGTATACCAGGTGTGACAATGAACGAGGTCCGCGTCGATGTTCGCGGTGTTGAAGTCGGTGCAGCGCCGAACGGCGCCGAAGGCGGAACGCAGCGGCATCGGGCAGCTGAACGTTTCCGTATCCACATCAAAACCGCGGACCGACAGATTCCCCATTTCCGCTTTCTGGTCGCCGAAACATCGCACCTCGACCGGCATCAGTTTCGCCAGCTCTCGCGACAGGTAATCCACGTGAACGCCGGCGCCGCCGTAGACATTCGGTGGATATTCGTTCGTGAGGAAGAGAGCCTTCACTCCGCTTCCTTAATACCGCACCGTCAATCCGACAAATGAGCACGCCTCATTTTTTAACCTTTAACAGCAACACAGGGACATCCACCTCGTGGCGGACTTTGTCGGCGGTGCTTCCGTGCAGCCAATCGGCGACCAGCCGGTGGCCGTGCGTCGTCATTGCGATGAGATCGATCGGTTCGGTCCGCGCCAGCTTGATAATTTCCGTCGCGGGATCGCCCATCGCGAGCACGGCTTTCACCTCGTATCCTTCCGCGCGCAATTCCTCCGAAAGCGCCGCGAGATATTCGCGGTCCTGTTTCATCTCTTCGCTTTCCTGAAGCTGAAAGCGTTCGAAGTTCCGCGCGGCCCAGCCGTCCGCGACGTGGACAAGCATCAGTTTCGCATTGGTCAGCCGCGCCAGGG
>JBEEHI010000055.1:0-3888 GCA_041167305.1 Verrucomicrobiota bacterium | reverse complement strand
GTCTCCAGCGCCGAATCGCCGCCGCCGACCACGAGCGCATTTTGCCCGGCGAACTCTTTCGGATCGAAAAGCCGGTTGTAAACCTTGTCCTCGAGTTCTTCGCCCGGCACGCCGAGCTTGCGGAAATTTCCGCTCCGCCCGATGGCTACGATCGCGCGCCGCGCCGTCACCGTCATCTTGTCGCTCATGTGCAGGATCACGGCGTTGCGGCCGCTCGACTCGACCCGTTCGACCCGCGCCGCGGTCACTCCAATCCCGGCCGCTCGCCGTTGCGCTTCCATCTCCGCGAGGAGCTCTTCCTTCACGTCGGCCGAAAACTGGAGCCCGCCCTCGAGCTTCATCTCCGTCGGATAGGTGTAGATCGGTTTCGCTTTCGGAAAATTAACGACGGTCGAAAAAACTTCCGTCGCTTCATAAATCGCAAAGTTCAGCCCCGCCTTCTTCGCCTCAATCGCCGCCGAGATTCCTCCCACGCCCGCCCCGATAATCGCGAGATCAAGGATCCCGCTTTCCGCCTTCCTCCGTCCGCCTTCCTCCTTCAAAATCGCGCGCACCGCTTCCGCTCCCGTGTGGGAAGAAAACTTCAGCAAAGGAATCCCGGTCAGATCACCGACGATGCGCACGCCGGGTTGCGCCGTGATTCCGCCGGGACCGGAAACCGGGAGCTTCTCGACAGTCCCGGCCGGCCACTGCGTGTGGAGCCATTTGGTGTAACGTTCGATGAGTCCGGGCATCGGTGAACTCCGCGCTTCTTTCTAGCGCTGCGATGTCGGAAGCGAAAAGAGAAATCATGCACAACCGCAGCCTGACCGCCGAGCGAAAGAGTGGGATGACCGACGTAAAGATCGATCGCCGCTACCCGATTGGCGCGGAGCTAACGGGAGACGGGAAGGTCCATTTTCGAGTTTGGGCACCGAAGGCGCAGCGGCTCGAGGTGGCAGTCGAAGGGCAACTGGGAACGAGTCGGGGCACACAGGCCCCTCCCACATTTGCGGAACTCCAGCGCGAGCCGGCGGAATATTTTTCCGGCGCGGTCGAGGCGAAAGCCGGATCGCTCTATCGCTTCAGGTTGGACGGCTCGGAAAATCTTCATCCCGATCCGGCGTCACGTTTTCAACCGGAAGGACCGCATGGGCCATCGTGTGTGGTTGATCCGTCCGACTTCAAATGGACAGACCAGGAGTGGCCGGGAATCAAGATGCCGGGCCAGATCATGTACGAGATGCACGTCGGCACATTCACGCCAGAAGGAACCTGGCGCGCGGCCATGAAGGAGCTACCGGAGCTGGCGCGAATCGGGATCACCGTGATCGAAATGATGCCGATTGCGGATTTCCCCGGCGAATTTGGGTGGGGATATGATGGCGTCGATCTCTTCGCTCCCACCCGACTTTACGGAACGCCCGACGATTTGCGCGCGTTCATCAATGAAGCGCATTCGTTAGGCCTCGGAGTGATTCTCGACGTGGTTTACAACCACTTCGGGCCCGACGGAAATTATCTCGGGGTCTTCTCCGGCGATTATCTCCATCACGAACGGAGCAACGAGTGGGGCGACTCGATCAACTTCGATGGACGAAACTCCGAACCCGTCCGGGAATTCTTTGTCACCAATGGCCGGTATTGGATCCAGGAATTCCATTTCGACGGCTTCCGCTTCGACGCGACCCAAAGCATCCACGACGAATCGGACGAATACATAGTGGGCGCGATCGGGCGCGCCGCCCGTCTGGCGGCCGGGAACCGCTCGATCATTCTCGTGGCGGAAAACGAGCCGCAGGAGGCGAAGCTGATTCGCCCGCGGAGCGTTGGCGGGGACGATCTCGACGGCGTCTGGAACGACGATTTCCATCACAGCGCGTATGTCGTGATGACCGGCCGGCATGAAGCGTACTATTCGGATTACCGCGGCCGGCCCCAGGAATTCATTTCAGCGGCGAAATATGGCTACCTTTTTCAAGGCCAGCCCTACTCGTGGCAGGAAGCCGAGCGTGGAATGTCGGCTTTGGACGCGCCCCCGGCGGCGTTCGTTTCGTTTCTCGAGAATCACGATCAGGTGGCCAATAGCGCGGAGGGCGCTCGGATGCGCTTCGAGAGTTCTCCCGGCGTCTATCGGGCGATGACGGCACTTCTGTTACTCGGTCCCTGGACGCCGCTGCTTTTCCAAGGCGAGGAATTCGGCGCCACCACGCCCTTTGTTTTTTTTGCGGACATCGGCGACGACAATTTGCGCGAAGCGATCCGGGCCGGCCGCTTCGAGTTCCTGGCGCAGTTCCCCTCGATCGCGAGCCCCGAAGTGCAGCGTACCCTGCCTGTTCCAACGCGCCGGGAAACGTTCGAGCGTTGCAAGCTGAACCTGGCGGAGCGTGAGACCGGCCGTCCATTTTACGATCTGCATCGCGATCTGATCCGGCTCCGGCAGGAAGATTCGCGGTTCCAACGGCAGATTCTTCGCGGCGTGGACGGCGCTGTCCTGGGCGAGCGAAGTTTTGTGCTCCGCTTTTTCGGCGAACACGACGACGAACGATTGTTGATCGTGAACCTGGGACCCGCCCAGCCATTCATCCCAGCCCCCGAGCCGCTCCTCGCGCCGCCTTTCGGCTTCGAATGGGAGATGATTTGGTCGAGTGACGATGAGCGTTATGGTGGCCCCGGCGCCGTGAAGCCGATCTGTGACGAAGGCTGGTCTCTGCCCGCTGAAGCGACGGTCGCGTTGCGCGCCATTCCAGAAACGAGGCCCCGCCGCAAACCAATTGAGAGGCATGCAAACAAAGCCAAGTAGCAGCCCGGTCGTGGTGCGATCCATGGCGTGGGATCCCTCGCATCCGTCGCGCGAAGTCCTGCTCAATCGCGAGTGGCTCGTTACCAACGGCCTCGGCGGCTACGCGTCCGGGACAGTCTCGGGTGCGGTCACGCGTAAATATCACGGACTGCTGGTAGCGGCGTTACCGGCTCCGCTGGGACGCGTCGTGATGTGGAATCATGTCTCCGAGTTTCTGCATTTCGAGAACGATGAGGTGGTCTCGTTAGGCGCGGAGGAACGCGCGGGCGGCCAGCTCGATCTGAAAAGCGCCGAGTATCTGAGCGAATTTCGCCTCGAAGACGGGATGCCAATCTGGGTTTACCACGTCCGCGATTTCGTCATCGAGAAGCGTGTCTCCATGCCGCATCTGCAAAACACGGTGCACGTCAGTTACCAGATTCGCGGGGCGGGAAAGCCGCCGCGGCTCGAGTTGCGGCCGGCGTTTCATTTCCGGCATCACGAGGACGCGGTCGATCTTCCTTTGGCGGAGCCTTACAAACTGAGCGCGATCGAGGAACGCTACGAGATCGCGTCGGCGCGTCGGAAATTTGGACCGCTACGCATGCGGCTTTGCGGACGCGCGACGGCATTCACTATCGCCGCCGCCCGGATCCAACAAGTGGTTTATCGCACCGAACAGGCCCGCGGTTACGCGCACCAGGGCGAGCTCTGGAGCCCGGGATTTTTCCGGGTGGATCTCGCGAATGAAGGGACCGCGACCCTGATTGGTTCGACCGAGCCGTGGGATATCATCGATGTCTTGAGTCCGGCGGAGGTGCTCGCAGCGGAGCGCGAACGTCGGGCGCGGCTGCTGGAAGATGCCGACCCGGAGGCACGCGGAGGAGTCGCCGCGGAACTCGTCTTCGCCGGCGACCAATTCGTGATCACACCCGCCGGTCGCGCCCAGGAAGCGGCGCGCGCTCATGCGGCCGGGGATGAAGTTCGCACCGTCATCGCAGGCTATCACTGGTTCACCGATTGGGGGCGCGACACGATGATCAGCCTGGAAGGTTTGACGCTCGTCACCGGGCGCTGTCTCGAAGCGGGCTACATCCTGCGGACGTTCGCGCACTACGTCCGGGACG
>JBEEHI010000054.1:0-3625 GCA_041167305.1 Verrucomicrobiota bacterium | reverse complement strand
AAATGTCGCGTGCGGGAACCGCGAAGAATTTCACCGACTCGTTTCCAGTGACGCTGCTGCTCAAGGGCGCGCGGACAATCGTCGCGGATCGGGGCCGTCCGCTGAGCTACAATTCGACGGGGAATCCCGGGATGGCGACGGGCGGAATGGGTGATGTCCTCACGGGTGTGTGCGCCGCATTGATCGGGCAGGGTGTTTCGCTGTACGAAGCGGCGCGAATCGGCGCGTGGAGTTGCGGTCGCGCCGCGGAGATCGCGATTTTCGAGAAGGGACAAAGTGAGCAATCGCTACTGCCGCGCGATGTTCTCGCTAATCTCGGCCCCGCGTTTGGCGAACTTCTTCTGTAGGGCGTCTGTGTCAGACGCCACCTTTGGGCGGCGGCGTTTCGCAGAAACGCCCTACAATTTTCACTGCCCGGCCAGCAGTTTCTGGAATCGCGGATCGTTTCGAACCGGATCCCACTGCCAGCGTTTCCGGAGATCGTTGTGGGTGATGCAGCAATTTGTGTTATCGACCGGGAACGGCGAGGCGAGCCCGCGCTCGAGCAAGGGCAACGCCGAATCGAGATCGCCATTGCGCACGTAAATCATCGCCAGAAAACCCTTCATCCAAGGCGCAACCAGGGCGTCTTTTGAGTCAGGCTCCAGTTCCACAGCGCGGCGTCCTTCCCGAATCGCATCCTCCTTCCGGCCCATGAAAGAATAAATGAGACCGAGATTGGCGTGCCGCAGTCCCGTCGTCGGAGCTTCGCGGACCGCCGATTCAAATGCGGGCAGCGCCGTGGCAAACTGGGTTTGGGCCGCGCTCGTATCGCCGCGGGCCAGCGCCGTGCAACCGCGGAAAAAACTCTTCGGCATCGGCATTCCATCGGATTGAAAGACGTCGAGGGGATAAGAAGCCATCGCGAGATCGGCCGCCGTAAAATCGCGATCCAGCATCGCCAGGTCCCAGCGCGCCCGGGTCACGAGTCCGGACGGATCGACGCCGGCGGGAATTTTCGCGAGCGCGGTTTTCAGCGCGTCGGTCTTCCCGTTCTCGTAAAGATCGAGGTAGGCGCGGTTGATCTTGAAGTTTGCCGAATCCGGCGCGAGCACCACCACGCGATCGTACCTTTGCGCCGCCTGCCGCCAATCGTGCACGAACGCGTAGGTGAACGCGATTTCCGACGCCACGTTCGCGTTCCCCGGGTCGACCGCCTCGCTTTTCTTGAGCAGCTCCAGATTGTCCTTCCAGTTCCCCTGGCGGCGCCGGATGGCGGCGGAGATGTAAGCGATTTCGCTATCGTTCGGCAGCGCGGCCGAGGCGATCCGAAATTGCTCCAGCGCCTTTTCGTAGTTCGCCTCCGTCCAATAATAATAAAGCCCGAGCGCGAGATGGCCTTCGCCAAGGTCGGGTTTCAACGCCAGGGCCTTGTCCACGTTCTTTTTGATTTCCGCCTTGCGTTCATCGGTCGGATCGAACCAATGATAAATGCGGGCGAGCGTGGCGGAGAGCCGCGCGTACGCGAGCGCGAAGGCGGGGTCGTGTTGGATCGCCTCAGCGTAGAGCCGTTCCGCCAGCTTGAAATCCTCGAACAACCGATCCGGATTCGATTCATAAGGGCGCGCTTTCAGGTAAAGCACGTAGGCGTCGGGATTCTCCGTCGGTTTGGTTACGACCCGGTCTTTTTCTTCCGGGCTCAGGGTGGCCCGCAGCTCGGAGGCTATCTCGGAGGCCAGTTCGCCCTGGAGACCAAGCGAGTCCGCCATCCGCCGGTAGTAGCGTTTCGCCCAGAGATGCCGGTCGTTGATGGCGTCGATTAACTGCACGCTGACCACGACGCGTCCTTCGCCGCGGCGCACGCTTCCCTCGAGCACGTTCACCACTCCCAGCGCCCGCGCGATTTGTGGCAGATTGTTTTTCGCCGCGCCGCGGTAAGGCATCACCGACGTGCGGCTGATGACTTTCAGATCGTGAATCTTCGCGAGGCTCGTGAGGATGTCGTCCTGGATGCCGTCAGCAAAAAACGCGTTCTCCTTGTCGTCGCTCATTTTTTCGAACGGGAGAACGGCAATGCTTTTCTCGGAACTGCCCGCGGTCTTCTCATCCGGGTAAAATCGCTGGTAAACCAAAAACGCGATGGCGCAGAGCAGCACCCCGATGATCAGGAAATCCAGTTTCCGCCCAGTCTCCCGCTTGATCGATTTTACCGGGACGACAGCTTCGGTGCGTTTGATTCCCTCCGGCGTCAGCTCGTAAGCCCAGGCGAGCATCACCGCGACGGGAAACCCGAGGGCGAGGAGCACGATGACCAGGCGGACGCACCAGTTCGGAATTTCCAGGACCGGAAAGACCTGGGTGGCGACCTGGATGATGAGCCACGCACGATCGCGTAGGCGGCAACGACCCTGTAAACATTCCGACGGCGGAGCTCGCCGAAAAAACCATTGGGATTCATACGCTGTCGCCGGGGAATTAGTAACGCGCCTCAAAGGCATGGCGAGTTAAAAGCGAGCATCGCTCCCTTGATGACGCGGATGTCATCCGGTGGAGCGGCCCATCGGCCATGTGCTACTTTGCCGGATGGCGTTTGAGCTCGAATCCAACTACAAACCCCGGGGCGACCAGAGTCAGGCGATCGCGAAACTGTTGAAAGCGATCGAGGCCGGTAACCGCCATCAGACCCTGCTCGGGGTGACTGGTTCCGGGAAGACGTTCACGATGGCGAACGTGATCCGCGAGCTGGATCGGCCGGCGCTGATCATCTCGCATAACAAGACGCTGGCCGCGCAGCTCTACTCGGAGTTCAAGCAGTTCTTCCCGCGGAACGCGGTCGAATATTTCGTCAGCTATTTCGATTACTACCAACCGGAAGCCTACATCCCACGCTCGGACACCTACATCGAAAAGGATTCGTCGATCAACGAAGAGATCGAGCGGCTCCGGCTCTCCGCCACGAGCGCGCTCCTTTCCCGGCGCGACACCATCGTCGTCGCCAGCGTGTCGTGCATCTACGGTGTCACTTCGCCGGAAGATTACCTGCGGATGCTGCTCACGGTGAAGAAGGGCCAGCAGATCAGCCGCGAAGCAGTCCTCGGCCGGCTCGTCGACATGCTTTACGAGCGTAACGACATGAATTTTTCCCGCGGCAAGTTCCGGGTGCGCGGCGACGTGGTGGAAGTTTATCCCGCCACGGCCGACGAGGAAGCGATTCGGCTGGAGTTTTTCGGCGATGAGATCGACGCGATCACGCGGTTCGATCCGTTGACGGGTCACGCGCGAGAAGGACTGAGCGTAATCACTTTTTATCCCGCGAAACAATTCGTGACGCCGGCGGACAAACTGAATCGCGCCCTCTCGTCGATCCGCAACGAGCTGGATCACCGCATCGTCGAGCTGGAGTCGCAGAGCAGGCTGCTCGAAGCGCAACGGCTGAAGATGCGCACCGAATACGATCTCGAAATGTTGCAGGAGATGGGGTTCTGCAATGGCATCGAGAATTATTCCCGTCATCTTTCAGGCCGGATGCCAGGATCGAAGCCGTTCACGCTTCTCGACTTTTTCCCGAAGGATTACCTGCTCGTGATCGACGAGTCGCACGCCACCATCCCGCAGATCGGCGGCATGTATGAAGGCGATAAGTCGC
>JBEEHI010000053.1:0-4239 GCA_041167305.1 Verrucomicrobiota bacterium | reverse complement strand
TACCATTCGCCGAGCACAGTCCACTCGGTCTCGCTCAGGTCGGAGTAAACCGGCGGGACATAATCGGTCCCCGGCAGCCGATGCCACCAATAGCGCGGATGCGGATTGTCCTTCCAGGCGCGCGAACGCGACGAATCGCCGGGCGTCACGGTGCGAGGCGATCGATCTGCCAGGTTTCGTCCGGGCACCGCGTGTAGCGGAAGCGATCGTGAAGGCGGTTGGGCCGGCCCTGCCAAAATTCCATCTGCTCCGGCATCACCCGGTATCCGCCCCAGTGGGGCGGCAATGAAATTTCCTCGCCTTGGAAACGTTCTTTCATTTCCTCGAAGCGCGCGTCGAGGACCCTCCGGGCATCGATAACTTCGCTTTGCTTCGACGCCCACGCCGCGAGCCGGCTGCCGGCAGGTCGCGAGTGAAAATAAGCGGCGGAATCTTCTCGCGACGTTCTCTCGACCGGGCCACTGATCCGGATCTGGCGTTCGAGTTTCACCCAATAGAATCCGAGAGCCGCATAAGGATTCGCTTCAAGCTCCCGGCCTTTCTCGCTGTCGTAGTTGGTGAAAAAACTGAAGCCTTGCCGGTCGACCCCTTTCAGCAAAACGACGCGGACGGACGGTTTTCCATCCGGCGTCGCGGTAGCCAGGCTCATCGCGTTGACATCGCGAATGTCGGCGGCAAGTGCGGCGGCGAACCAGGCGCGGAATTGTTCGATCGGGTCCGTATGAAGATCGGCACGGTGGAGTCCATGCGCATCGTATTCGTGGCGCAGCCCGCTCAGTTCGGAGATCGGCGTTTCATCCATATCGCGATTCCCACGCTTCGCACAGCGAAGCCGCTCCAGCTAGTTGATGCTGACGACCGTGCCGATCGGCAGATCGACAAAGAGCTTCTTCGCCGCGTCTCCCGGCAGCCGGATACAGCCGTGCGAAGCCGGGTAAGGTTGGACCACGCCTTCGTGCAAGCCGAAATCGCGGCAGCTTAGCCGCATGAAATACGGCATCGGGCACTTGTAGATCGTCGAGCGGTGATCGCGGTCCTTGTCGGAGATGACGTAATACACCGGTTTCGTGGTGAAACCCTCGCGGCCCGGCGACACCTGAGTCGTGAAAACGGTGATGCCGTCCTTGATTACGGACGCATGCTGTTGCGCGAGCGAGATCTCCACCCGCAACTGCTCCGGCTCCGGCCCACCTCCGAGAAGCATCTGGACGCATTGCCAGTTCTCGGTCCACGCGGCGAAGTAGAGCGGCAGCATTTTTTCTTTCGGCGTATGGCGGTTGCGGTCGGCACCGGCGTCGAGCAGGGCACGGACGTAATCGGCTTTGCCGAGCCCAGCCGCGAGCATGAGAAGGTTCACGCCGTCTTCCTGAACGTAGTTGCGCAGGTATTTGGATTTAATCAGCGCCGTGAATTCCTTCTCTGCGTTTTTGGGGATCGCCAGATTCGGATCGCTGCCGCAGGCGAGGAGCGTCTTGAACATTGGCGCGTCATCCGAGGCAATGGCGTAGGCAATGAGCGGAACGGTGCCGCCTTCTCGCGTCGGGGGCGCGGGATGTTTGCTCAAGAGCAAGCGCACTTGTTCCTTCATGCTGTGGCTGAGCGCGGCCTCGAGCGCGCGGCGAGTATTGGCCGTCCATTCCAGGGTGGGCGGAAAGCGTTCGAGGATGGTCTGGAAGATTGCCATGTCGCCGCTGGCGAGAGCGGCCGCAAGCAGTTCACGCGCGGCGGCGGAATCGGGGTCAAAGGTCGGTCCGTATAACACGAGAAGATCCACCGCCTCCCGTTTCCCGGCGGCCATCGCATAGTGGATCGCCGTTCGGCCCTCGAAATCCATGAACTCGATGCGGGCCTGGCGTTCGAGCAAAGTGCGAAGCATTTCGGTGTTACCGTGTTGGGCCGCCACCATGAGCGCGGTGAGGCCGCTTTCATCCGCGGATTCAACAGGAGCGCCGGCATCGATCAGTTTGCGGACGATTTCCCATTCCTCTTTCAGCGCCGCAGTAATGACCGCGTTCTTTCCGCGGACGATGGGCGCGCTCAGGTCAGTATCGATGCTGAAACAATTCTCGATCCGGTAGGAGCGCAGCGCGGGCGTGACCGGCAACTGCGTTTCAGCTCCGATGGATGGGCCAGCGATGAGTGTCGCCTCTGCCCCAAGCGGCGCGGGAACAGCCGCCACAATCGGGCTGGGCGCCTGCACTTTCGGAGGGTCCGGCAGGCGCATCGTGTAAACGATGAGAGCCCCCAGGGCGAGGCTGCCGAGAACGGTTCGAATATTGGGAAAGCGCATCTTACGAATTTCTGGGGACTATGCTACACCCCACGTCAAGTCGTTAGAGCACGATCACGGCCACCCGGTCTTGCGGGGTAATTTTGCGGGGTAATTCAGCCTTGACGCAAGGTTGAGGCGCTCTCTACGATTCGCGCCTCAAACCTCAGGGCCGGGCCCGCGCTCGCGCCTGTGCCAATCCTAACCGGAGAACCAGATGAAGATCACCATCGTCGCTATTACCGCGCTTTTCGCCCTCGCTACGCCCTTTGCCCTGGCCCGGGAAGAGAGCCCTTCGCCCGAAGCGACCGCTTCTGAGAAGCAGGATCCAAGCGTTTCGGTCCCCACCGAAGCGACCGCCACGGCTGCGCCAAAATCAGAAGCGGCGCCCTCACCGACCAAGTCTTCCTCGCCTGCCGCCACCAAGAGCGGCCCAAGCGCGACTCCGAGCACGAGCACGTCACCCGCTGCGGTGATGCCGACGAAAAAATCGACCCCCGAAGCGACTATCAGGGACATCGAGGACAAATGGGAGGCCTCTGTGATGAAGCACGATCCGTCGGTCGCCCAGGCCTATCTTGCGGATGATTTCCGGGGTGTCAGCTCCAAGGGCAAAGTGATGAGCAAGGCGAACCTGCTCTCTGAAATCAAGAAGGACACCGACGTTTATACCTCGACGAAGAACGGCAAGGTGGACGTGCGCGTGTTCGGCGGACAGTTCGCGGTTGCGACCGGCATCTCTACCGAAGTTGGGAAAGCCAAAGACGGCCAGGCCTTCAAGCGCACCTTCCGCTGGACCGACGTTTGGGCGCTGCGCAAGGACAAATGGCTGTGCGTGGCGTCGCAGGCCATGCTCGTCAAATAGCGCAGGTTTTTGCCGCAAACGCGACACTTGTGTCGCGAAAGCAAACGGTAAATCGACGCCCGCCCGCGTTTTTACCCTGTAAACAAGCGCGGTACGGCCGCTGCTAAAGATGGCGGCATGCTCACGTTATTTACTTTTGGGATCGCGATGGGCTCCGTGTGCATGAGTGTCGTTTGGGCTTGCAAGAACGACACAATCAATCGCGCGTAGCCTGCTGATTTCGCAACGCTCGGTTTACTCGCTGTCCGGGGGCGTTACCTTACCCGCCCATGCCGATCTCGGAGGACCAGGTCAAAGAAGCGCTGAAGCAGGTTAAGTATCCTGGCTTTAGCCGCGACATCGTGTCGTTCGGGATCGTGAAAGCGATCCGCATCGAAGGGGCCGCTGTTACCGTGCAAATGGCGCTCGCCACGAATGAGCCGGCGATTCCGCAGGCCATCAAAACGGAATCGGAAGCGGCCTTGCGCGGAATATCGGGCGTTGAAAGCGCCAAGGTGCTGATCGATATCCACGCGCCACCGGCGGGAGCTGGCGCAGCGGGAGTCGGTGCCACGCGGATCGAGGGCGTGAAACATGTCATTGCCATCGCGAGCGGCAAAGGCGGCGTTGGGAAGTCGACCGTGGCAGCAAATCTTGCCGTCGCTTTGGAAAAAACCGGGGCGCGCGTCGGCCTTTGCGATTGCGACATCTACGGGCCGAGCATTTCGCTCATGTTCGGTTCGCGGGACCGGCCGATGGCGACTGAGGACAACCGGATCATCCCGATCGAGCAATACGGGCTGAAGCTGATGTCGATGGGCTTCCTCCTCGACGACGCGGCGCCGGCGATCCTGCGGGGACCGATGGTGACGCGTTACACCCAGCAATTCCTCCGGCAGGTGGAATGGGGCGAGCTCGATTATCTTGTCCTCGACTTGCCGCCGGGCACCGGCGACATCCAGCTCACGATTGTGCAAACCGTCGCGCTCGCCGGCGCGATCATCGTCACGACCCCTCAGGAAGTCGCGCTGATCGATGCGCGAAAGGCCGCGACCATGTTCGAGAAGGTCAACGTGACCGTCCTCGGAATCATCGAAAACATGAGTTACTTCGCCTGTCCGAGCGA
>JBEEHI010000052.1:0-3058 GCA_041167305.1 Verrucomicrobiota bacterium | reverse complement strand
CGTCGTGGCCATCATCGCTCTCCTGGCCGCGATCGCCGTTCCCGGTTTTCTTCGGGCCCGCAAACTCTCCCAGGCCAGCCGCATTATCAACGATCTCCGGCTGATCGATTCCGCCGTCGATCAGTACGCGATCGAAACCAGCAAGAAGAGCGGCGACCCGGTGGACGTCACTGACTGGACCAACTACCTGAAGAAGGACACAAACCTTTTCGCGACCGGCAAGGACATTCTCGGCGCCGATTACGGCCTGCAGTCCGTAGACATTCTTCCGCAGGTTCCCACGACTACGAAGACTGCTCTGTCCGACGTGACGGACGCCGCCTTCTGGTCGCCCTATAACTAAGACCAGGAAATCGAATTTTCCGAAACGCACGAAGGCAGGCGCCAGCCTGCCTTCGATGTTTTTTCGGGCTGCTGGCCTAGCGGCGGCGCTCCCGCAGCTTCACGAAATCGCCCGGCGCGCGCTTCGCGTCGTCCGGGGCGGCGCCGGTGGAATTGCCAAGCGCGGCCTCGTCTGGCGGCAGGAATTGTTTGAACCGGTTCTTGTCGATCGCCTTCATGAAAGCTTCATGTGGGGAGACGGCGCCGGTGTTGAGCAGCACCTGGATCGCGTCGTCCATGAATTGCATCCCCTGGCCTTTGCCGGAAACGATCACGTCTTGAAGCTTCTGGGTCGCGCCTTCGCGAATGATGGCCGAGACCGCCAGACTCGCGATGAGGATTTCGTTCACAGCCAGCCGACCGGAGCCGTCCGCCTTTTTCAGGAGTAACTGCGCGAGCACGCCACGGAGTGAGTTCGCCAACATCGTCCGGGCCTGCGCTTGTTTGTTCGCGGGGAAGGCGTCGACCATGCGGTCGATCGTTTTGCGCGCGTTGTTCGTGTGCAGCGTTCCGAAAACGAGGAGCCCGGTCTCGGCGGCCGTGAGCGCAAGCGAGATCGTCTCGAGATCGCGCATCTCGCCTACGAGCACGATGTCCGCATCCTCGCGCAAAGCCGCCTTCAATCCGTCCGGAAACGAAATGCAATCCACCGGCACTTCGCGTTGAGTGATAATGCTGCGCTTGTTGCCGTGCACGAACTCGATCGGCTCCTCGATCGTGACGATGTGCCTGGCGAAATTGTCGTTTATGTAATCGATCAACGCGGCCAGCGTCGTTGACTTTCCCGATCCGGTCGGACCCGTCACCAGGACAAGTCCACCGCGCAGGTGCCCGAACCGTTTCACTACGGCGGGGATCCCCAGCTGGTCGAGCGTGGCGATCTTCGTTGGGATCAAACGAAAAACGGCGCCGTAACCATTGGCCTGCTTGAGAAAATTGCAGCGAAAGCGCGAGCGCTCATCCATCTCGTAGGCGAAATCGAGATCACCTCGCTCTTCGAACAGTGCCCAGCTTTCCGCGCCGCAAATCTCGCTCAACATTCCCGCCGCCTCCTCGCGCGTCACCGGTTCGGCGCGGATCGGTTTCACATCACCGTGCCAGCGCATTTTGGGCGGCTGCCCTTCACCGATGTGAAGGTCGGAACCGTCTTGGGCGACGATGATGGAGAGGAGTTGGTCGATGGAGGGCATGGGGGGCTAAATGACGAATGTCGAATGACGAATGTCGAGAAAATGACGAAACTCGAATGTCGAAGGACGAGCGTGTTCTTGTTTTCGGATTTCGTGTTTCGTCATTCCTTCGGCATTCGTCATTCGTGCTTCGTCATTTGAGTCGCCTTCATCCGTTCAAACGCGCCCTGCTTCCTCGCGGCTGATCAATCCCCGCTCCGCCAGCGCCGTCAGCGCATCCTCCATCGCCTGCATCCCCTGTTTCTTCCCGGTCTGGATGATGCCGGGCAGCATGTAGGTTTTTGCTTCCCGAATCACGTTGGCGACGGCGGGCGTGTTCGTCAGCGTTTCTACCGCCAGCACGCGGCCCTTGCCGTCGGCGCGAGGCACCAGTTGCTGGCTGATAATTCCGCGAAGCGATTCGCTCACCATGATCCGGATTTGTTCCTGTTGATCGACCGGGAAAACATCGAGCAGGCGATCCAGCGTGCGCGAGGCGTTGCTGGTGTGAAGCGTCCCGAGGACCAGGTGCCCCGTTTCCGCCGCGGTAATCGCGAGCGAAATCGTCTCCAGGTCACGCATTTCGCCCACCATGATGACGTCGGGATCTTCGCGGAGCGCGCCGCGCAAGGCCGCACCGAACGAGCGGGTGTGCGTGTGCACTTCGCGTTGGGTGATGTGGCAGCCTTTCGGTTCGAAAATGTATTCGATCGGGTCTTCGAGCGTGATGATGTGCTCGCGCCGCTCGATATTCACCTGCTCCACGAGCGCGGCCAGCGTCGTCGACTTCCCGCTCCCGACAGAACCGGTCACCAGGATGAGCCCGTTCTGGTAACGGGTCAGCAACTTGAGGCTTTCGGGCAATCCCAGCTCATCCATCGTCCGCACCTTTGTGTTGATGATGCGAAACACGAGGTCGATCCCGAGCCGCTGCCGCACAACGCTGGCCCGGAAGCGGCCGGTCGCGTTGGCGTAGGCGAAGTCCGCGTCGCCGCGTTCGTTGAGCTGGATTTTTTGCGCGTCGGTCAGGAAGCCCTCGGCGAGGGCGGCCGTTTCGTCGCTGGTCAGCTTCGCGGCACCCGGCCAAATCGGCTGGAGAATTCCGTGCAGGCGCCAGAGCGGCGGCGCGTTAACGCCCAGATGAACGTCGGACGCACCGCCCTCCTGTCCGACGGCAAGATATTCATCAATGTGCCCGAGCTTTCCATCTTCATGGGCACCGGACGATTTCATGGACTGGGGGGTCCTCACACAGGAATGAGATCATCACGGCGGCCATTTCTTTGCAACCTGGAACAACGTAGGCGCGACGATTTACGTCCCCGGGACTGGCGGCGGCACTCCACCCAGCACCGTTTGCGAACCGAACTTGTCAGCCCAATTCACTTTGGCGGTGGCCGCCATTAGCAGCGCCAGGGTGACGATCGCGCCGATGGTGATCGTCAGGCCCGTCAGCCCTTCGAAGAAGAAGCTGTAACTGAACAAAACCATGTAGGCGAATTGCGCGA
>JBEEHI010000051.1:0-3085 GCA_041167305.1 Verrucomicrobiota bacterium | reverse complement strand
ACGTCGTTGCGATCGCGAAGCTGCTGCGCGTTCGGCGGCTCGTTCCCGATCAACCGCAACCGGGAAACGCGGCCGCCTTCCTGATCGATCGTGATGATCGGCTCGGCCTCGCTGACATCACGCAAATCGTCGATCAGTTTCCGAAGCTGTGTGGCGCTCTGGATATTGCGGCCGAAGAGGATGAAGCCGCCGGGCTGGACCCGGCGAACTAGCGCCGCGGTTTCCGAATCGAGTTCGTAACCGGGAACGCCGGTGAGGATCAATTGACCAACCGAATTTGTCTTAGTTGTCATTCTGAGCGAGCGCAGCGGAGGTGAAGAATCTCTCGATTATCTGCCGGAAAAAGCGAGAGATTCCTCGACTGCGTTCGGAATGACAACAGAGTAACTTAGACTTTGAAAAAGATCGGCATTTTCGGCGGGACGTTCGACCCGATTCACCACGCGCATCTGGTTTTGGCACGTGATGCCCTTGAGCAGCTGCAGCTCGAAAGCGTGATCTTCATCCCGGCCGCGATCGCCCCCCACAAGCTCGGGCGAACGACGGCGCCCGCTGAGATTCGCCGGGAAATGGTGCGCGTGGCCATTGAAGGCGAGCCACGGTTTTGTCTGGACGCGATGGAGCTGGAACGCCCGGCGCCCTCCTACACCGTGGACACGGTGGAAGCGTTGAAGGCCCGGGAGCCGGAGACCGAATTCGTTTGCCTGATCGGCGAAGACAATGTCGCGGGGCTTCCGACCTGGCATCGTTTCGCCGACCTTTCGAAGATGGTTCCGTTCGTCGTGCTGGATCGCAGCGGCTTGAAGACGGCGCATCCCTATCCGGTTGTGCGACGCCTTCTCGATATTTCGGCGAGTGATATCAGAAACAGGGTTGCGCGTGGCCAATCCATTCGTTATCTCGTACCGCCGGCGGTTGAGAAAATCATTCGCGACCGCGAGCTTTACCGGGAGCCTTAGAAAATCACCGCCGAAAATTTAGCCAAAGCCTGCGCCCATCTCGCTGCCGACAAGAAAGCAGAGGAGATCGTGGTCCTCGATCTCCAGGGCATCTCGAGCTTCACCGATTTCTTCGTCATCTGCTCCGGAACTTCGGAGCCGCAATTGAAGGCCATCGCGGGCGCGATCGAAGACGGATTACGGAAGGAGCACGGCGTTCGCCCCGTGTCCGTGGACGGATTTCCCGCGAGCCAATGGATCGTGCTCGATTACATGCAGGTCATCGTGCACGTCTTCCACCGCGAGAAACGCGAATTCTACAGCCTCGAAGATCTTTGGGGCGACGCGCCGCGCGTAGCGTGGGAGCTGGCGCCCGCCAAACGATAAATTAGTTCGGCTTGGCTGAAGCGGATGGCGACGGCTTGGCCGGCGCCGAGGGCGATGGCTTCACGGCCGGGGTCGTCGCGACTGATGGAGAGATCGAGACCGAAGGCTTCGCTGCCGGGCTCGTAGCTGGTGCAGGCGCTCCCGGAGCAACGGTCGCAGCTGGTTCCGGCGCCTTGATGCTCAGGAGTTCCACCTCGAAAATCAGGGTAGCGTTCGGGCCGATGAGTTGGCCCGCGCCACGCTCGCCGTAGGCCAGCGCCGCCGGAATGAAGAGTTGATACTTCGAGCCCGCCTTCATCAGCTGCAACGCTTCAATCCATCCTTTGACAACCCGGTTGACCTGAAAACTCGCCGGTTCATTACGTTTAAAGGAACTGTCGAATTCCGTGCCGTCGATCAACGTGCCCTTGTAATTCACCACGACGGTATCTGTCTCCTTCGGCGACGGGCCGGAGCCTTCCTTCAACACTTTGTATTGCAAGCCGCTGGCCGTCGTTTTCACGCCATCTTTCTTTTTGTTTTCGGCGAGGAATTTTTCGCCTTCAGCAGCGTTCTTGGTTGCCGCCTCTTTGCTGGCCGTGATCTGTTTTTCCATCATTTCCTTTTGGAACGCCTGGAGCGTTTTCTCGCGCTCTTCCTTGGTCAACGAGGCCTCCTTGCCGGCGAGCGCATCTTTCAATCCGCCGAAAAGCACGTCCGGATTCAGTTCGACATTTTGTTTCTTGAATGTCTCCCCGATATCATAGCCAATGCTGTAGCTCGCCTTGTCCTTTTGATCTTTGAGCTGTGCTTTATCCTGCGCTAAACCAATCGAAGCGATGCAAACTGCGCCGAAGCAAATAATCAGACGTTTCATAGGAATGGGTCCACGCGCGGTTGAGATTCTGAATTTGGGCGGCGCGGGAACTGGCACGCTAGAGAAGAAACCACCCTCGTCAAGGCATCCGGGACGGGCGATTTCAACGCGCCTCGCTCCGCTGCTCGCCTTGATTCTAGCGGTGATGGCCAACAGCGCGTGGGCCGCGATCAACCTTTCGCCGGCCGAGACGCGCCGAATCGGAAACCGGATTTGGCAGAACGAATGCGGCGGGACGGTCGGCGGCCTCACCTCATGGAATGCTGGCGAAAATTTCGCGTCACTCGGCATCGGCCATTTCATCTGGTACCCGAAAGGCGTCCGCGGCCCCTTCGACGAAAGTTTCCCGAAATTCGTCGAGTTCGCTGGTTCGCGGAACGCAAAGCTTCCTGCCGTTCTCGTAGCCAAAGACGGCTGTCCCTGGAAATCGCGCACGGAGTTTAATCAGGCCGCGCAGAGCCCGGCCATGAAGGAGCTGCGCGCGTTCCTGGCGCGCACCGTCGATCTTCAGGCTGAGTTTCTAGTTCATCGGCTGCGAGACGCACTTCCAAAAATGCTGGCCGAGGGCGGCGCGTCGAACCACGCCCAGGTACAGGAACGCTTTGATCGCGTCGCCGGCACCGCGACAGGTTGCTACGCGCTGGTCGATTATGTGAACTTCAAAGGTGAAGGTGTTCTTGCCACGGAGCGTTACGCAGGACAGGGTTGGGGCTTGTTACAGGTCCTCGAAGGAATGACGAACGACACCACCGGCCGCGCTGCGGTCAAAAGCTTTGCCGATTCGGCGAAAACGGTTTTGAAAAATCGGGTGCGCAATTCACCGCCGGAACGGAATGAAGCGAAATGGCTGCCGGGTTGGCTCAAACGCGTGGACACGTATGTTGGAGGCTAAATCAACGTGAGC
>JBEEHI010000050.1:0-4873 GCA_041167305.1 Verrucomicrobiota bacterium | reverse complement strand
GACCGGAAAAAGATAACGGTCGTATCCCCCGATCCACCATGTCGCATCGAGAAAGGTGAAAAGCAGGACTCTCATGAAGATGGCGGCTCCCAGGAGAATCAGCGCGCCGTTGAGCGGGTCGCTCGCGCGAAGTTGTCGGAAGCGCCAGCACATTGTTAATGCCGCCGCCAATCCTGCTATCATTAGTGCGACTATCAGGAAACGGTGGTAGCTGCCGATGAAGTTTTCTACCGCGGCGGAGATCCCCACGGTTTCTCCCGGGCTCCGAGCGGGGCCGCGCCCGGTCATCTCATCATAGAGGGCGCGTTGCGATTCAGTGAGGATGGCGTCGTCGCGGCCTTCCATGGTGTGATATTGGAGGAGAAACAAAGCGGCGATTCTCCGAATCGATTCCGGCAGGTTACCAAGGTTCGCGAGCGCGTTGGGATCGAGGAGGCTGGAAACCACGAAGCGACTGGGGATTCGGCCTTCATCGCAGGCGCGATTAATCTCTTTCGCCACGTTTCGATAAAACCGGCGAGCGGACGCCGCGCTCTTATGGACCTTCTGGGCGTCGGCCGCGCTCCGCAGTGCCCAAAGGATCCAGGGCGTGCCGATTTCATGAACTCCGAGGGTGGCGAAAGCTGGCACCTGCCAATTGCGACCCAGCTCGCCGTCCAATTGTGGCCGGAGCTGCTCGAACGTCGGACTAACACTGTAAGCTTTTTGAAGCGCATCGGTCGAAAGCGAAACAAAGCGCTGGTCGCGGTCGGGTTTGATTCGAAGCAACGCTTTGTAAGCTGCCCGAAAACTGGATGCCGTGAGCTCGGACTTCGAGAAACCAAGAAAGGCCCGGTAATTCGCGGCGTCGACCGCGAGATTCAGAAGGCAAAGCACTCCCACCATGGCCCCCGCAGGCTTTAACCAATAACGAACGGCTGACTTCCAGGAGCGCGTAACCAACCGCTGCCGCAAAAGCGCGAGGACGAGGAAGACGACAATCAACGGCGGGATGAGAATACTTTCCTCCCGTGTGTTCCAGAGCACGGCGAAAGCGATCCCGGTCCAGATCGCGTGCCATGGGTTGGCCGTAAAGAGAGTCAGCAACAGCCCCCCGAGAGCGAGTGGCAGGACGGCGGCGTAGAAGTTGTCCGCCATCGTAACGCTGTTCAGCTGGAAACTCCCCGGATGAAAACTCATTGCGGCGTAACTCAGAAGACAGACCACGCGCGAAACCCCGGCTTTGCGGAGGCCGGCCACCAGCGCCAGATATCCGGCTGCTTGCGTGAGTTCAATCCCTATCCGCAGCGGAATGTGTAAGAGATGAACGAACGCGATGAACAGAGAGTACGCCGGCGGCCGAACGAAGGCATTCCAACTGTATTCCGATCCCCAGTACCAATGCTTCGCGGCATTGAGAAACAAAAGCGCGTCATGTTCCGTCGCGCTCCCGTAGATCTCTTCGGTGTGAACGACCCAGAGTTTAACAAGGACAAGAAGAATTAGTCCGAAAGCAAAGGCATGCCCGCGCAGGATCGCTCTGGTCTGGCCCGCGATGCTGGTGGATGAGTTCACTGATTAGGGACTGCTATTTTGATGCAGAGGCGCCAGGAGACTCCTTCGTCGCGGGGAGAATGGTTGCTCGCGAAGCGTGCTCGCGGCCGAGATATTTTGCGGCAAGAGCGCTGATCTCGGAAGGTTTAATTCCCTCGATATCTGAAACCCGTGTTCTTGCCCATTCGAGATGTACGGGATTTTCCTGCGCGCGCGAGAGGATAACATTAAGCCAGTAACCGTTATCCCTGAACGCACCCTTGGAGTAGCTTAGCATCGGTTCGCGCGCCCGATTGAATTCGTCGTTCGTCACTCCCTTTTTTTGAAGATCATCCGCAAGATCGATGGCGAGGTCCGAGATTTTCGCCGCCATGGAAGGATCGACATCAATGCTCGCGAACATGTAGCCGTACCCGGGAAAGACGGGGCTGCTGTGATTTTGGGCGTGAGGAGCGTAGGTGCCGCCGATTTCCTCGCGCACCTTTACTCGCAGACGATCATTCAAAATCGCCGCGAGCAGATCAAGCCGGCGGGTCCGTTGCACGTCACGGTAGTCATCGGTAGGCCAGTAAATGAAAACGGCGCCTTTAGGAATCGCGGAGTCGATCACATAGCTCTTCGCGAAGGGCTGAGCGGGAAAAGAAATCGTCTTTA
Organism: Verrucomicrobiota bacterium; assembly: GCA_041167305.1. GTDB lineage: Bacteria > Verrucomicrobiota > Verrucomicrobiia > Chthoniobacterales > UBA10450 > AV80. The sequence goes on along the minus strand of JBEEHI010000050.1, from coordinate 2,686 downwards.
ACTCCGGGAGCGCGGGCTTTACATCGCGTCGAGGGAGGGCTCCGATCGTTCTCGACGCGGCATCTATCGACGCTTCGATTTTCAGGTCACCTACGATTGTCACTTCGAGCGAGCCATGGGTAAGCTGCGGAGTCAGCCAGGCCTTTAGCTCGTCGAGCGTCCGCGCCATAACTACCTTTTGTTCAGGAATCCCAAAGCGGCGATCGCCATTGGCGACGAGATTTGCGATCTCCGTCGCTAGCGGACCGTTGACGGTGTGCTTGAACGACAGATAGAGCTCCTCCAAACCCTTGTGCACCACGCGCAAACCCTCGGGGCGGTAGCCGGCGTTAGACAGCCCTGCGCAAAGCAATTGCAATTCAAGGAGAAGATCATCCGGCGTGCTGGCGCCGCCAAATTGAAAAGTGTCGTATTCAGGGGAGAACTGCCAGGCAACGTTTTTTCCAGCGAAGATTTGCCGGAGATCATCGGCGCTATGTTTTCCCAGGCCGCCTGCGGCGAAGGCGCCGCGGGCAAACACCGCCAACCCGCGCTGCTCGGCAGGCTCAGTGATCGTCCCATTGCCGACATTTGCATTCAGAATGATGCGCCCCGCTTCAAGGTTAGTCCTTTTCAGGTTGAGCCGCGCGCCGTTCTCAAACGTGACGAGCTCGATGTCGAGATCGGCGATGTGCTCTCGTTTCGCGATTTTTCCCGGCGGCCCGAAGTCGCTGTAACCCCAGGAGATTTTTTTATCGGCGTCCGGCGGAGTAATCGCAATGGCGTGGGATTGTTCGTAGGCCAAAGTGATCGCGGCAGTCGCGTCGCCGGCAATCTGCGCGTTGCCAGTTACCGAGACAAAGCAGCCGCTGCCGCCGAAGTCGCTTCGCAGCGCGGCCTGACAATCGGCGGGGGTAATCGCAGGAAGGACCTGTTTGAGCAGCGCGAGATCATCCGCCGGCGTCGTGAACACTTCACCAGCAACAAGCTGTCCGACTATTCTTTCGGCGACGAAGTTTGAGGGACGAGTGCTCCTGCTCTTCGCCGCCTGCGTAAACTGATTGGTGAGATTAGCGGCTGCTTCGGACAGTTCGCCGGCGGTGAACCCATGGTCGATCGCACGACGCAGTTCCTGTTCGCCCGCCGCTAACGCGGCCGCCCACTGCTCGGATTTGCAGGTGATTTGGACGCCGGCATACCTGAGAAAATCGAATTGCTCGTTGACCGATGCCAGGGCCCAGGAAAAGGGCGCACTCTCCTGTTTGCCGACCACGGAGAAACGGCGGTTAAGGATCTCGAGCGCCAGGAAACGTCGGACACGGTCTTGTCTGCGCGCGACCGTGTCACGCGCATGCACATACGGTGTGATGCTCGTGATCGAGATATTCGTGGCGGGTGATTCCGGCTCGGAGTGATACATTGGACGCACTCCCTCGACCTTCGCCAGGTTCCCCAAGGCCGGCGGCGGCCGAGCGGGCGCGCGCGCGCGCAGATTTGCGAAGCTATCTCGTATCATCTTCTCGACGGCCGTCTTGTCGGTGAAGTCGCCCACCGCCACCACAACTATTTTTTCCGGCCGATACCACGTGTTCCAGAAGTCGACGAAGCGTTCCCGCCGAGCCGTGGTGATGACTTCCGGCAACCCGAGGGCGAGGCGACGAGGGAGGAGCGTAGTTCCAAGCATCGCCTCGAACTCCGCGACAAAATTGCGGTAGCCGGTTGAGTCGTTGGCTCGTTTCTCCGAGAGAATGATACCTCGCTCCTTGTCGATCTGCTCATCGCCCAAGAGCAATCCGCCGGCGTAGTCGCTAAAAACCCGCATTCCCTCACGAAGAATTGTGTTATCGGCATGCGCCAGCTCCAAACGATAGATGGTGTGATCGAAAAAGGTATTAGCGTTGACATCCGCTCCAAGACTCATCCCCATTCGTTGGAAAAATCCCACGAGCGTACCTGGCGGGTAATGCGCGCTGCCATTAAAGGCCATGTGCTCGAGGAAATGCGCGATACCCCGCTGGTCCTCTTCTTCGTTCAAGGAGCCTGCAAGAACCAGGAGGCGCAGCGACACGCAACCTCTCGGTTCGTGATTGGGCAGGACAATGTAACGAACTCCATTCGCCAGCCTGCCAAATCGCGCGGCCGGATCCGCTTTAAGATCGCTCTCCTGCTGCGGAAACAGAACAGTTCCCGCCGATACTTTCTCCTTTGCCGCCGCCGGCCCCGCTGCAAAAGCAACGAGAAAAACTCCGGATAAAATCCGGTTTAAGAAAAGCGCGCGTGAAAGCAATCGAAGCCCCATTGGAATATTACGCGTTCGAAGCATCATCATTTTCCGGGGATGCTTTACGAGCGTTACCGGATTGGGCGTGGACAATACCGCACCGCCACGGCGGACGAAAGCGCACAGTTCGTCCGCCGAAACGCTTAAGCCAAGGGGTAGGGTCGTCCGAAAGCCGATTAAAGGCTTCGCTACTGGGTGGACCTACGTCGCCCGAGCTCGCGCACCGCAGCGAACGTTAGACCCTCATTCGTCATGGCTACTCACAGCCAATTCGATCCGTTGAATATCGATGGGGATGAGCGGGTGAAGGGAATCGAACCCTCGTGTCCAGCTTGGGAAGTTGGCGTTCTACCATTGAACTACACCCGCGATTGGAGGATGCGATTTTCGGCGGCGGATTCGTGCTTTGCAAGCAGCAAACTCATT
>JBEEHI010000049.1:0-5418 GCA_041167305.1 Verrucomicrobiota bacterium | reverse complement strand
CTTCATCGGCGGTCTGGAGGCCGCCGCTCCTTGGTTGGCTGCGTCGTCTAATTTTCGTTGCGATGGCGTTGGCTGCCGTCTGGCTCGCGCTGCCGAAGCCACCTCTGCTTGAGGGCATCGATTTTTCGCAGCGGGTGCGCGATCGGAACGGAAACGTCCTTCGGGTTACGTTGACGGCCGACCAGAAGTATAGAATCTGGACGCCGCTAAAGGAAATCTCGCCGGCACTCGTCGAAGGGACCTTGCGGTTCGAGGACAAATATTACGACAAGCATCCCGGCGTTAACCCGGTGTCGTTGCTGAGGGCCACGTGGAGCCTTGTCTCTTCCGGACAAACGCGCGCCGGCGCATCTACGATCACGATGCAACTGGCGCGGCTACGTTATCATCTGCGCACGCGGACCGTTTCCGGAAAACTGCGGCAGATCGTTTATGCGATCGAACTCGAACGCCATTATTCGAAGGCGCAAATCCTGGAGGCCTACCTGAACCTCGCCCCCTACGGCCGGAACATCGAAGGCGTCGGCGCAGCCAGTGAGATTTATTTTTCCAAGAGTGCAGCGCGCGTGACGGGTGCCGAAGCGGTGGCGTTGAGTGTGATCCCGCAAAGTCCGACGCGGCGCGCCCTGGTCGCGGGCGGCGAAAATGAACACGTGACCAATGCGCAACAGCGATGGTATTTGCGTTCCACCACGAAGGAGGCTCCGGCGCTAACCTTCCGCGCCGAGGCGCGCACCCGGCACCAACTGACGGCGCCCCACTTCGTCCAGCAGATCATTGAATCGAAGGCCGCCGGGACGGAAATGTCCACGACCCTCGATCTCGCGCTCCAACAAATGCTTGAGAAGCGCGTAACCGATTACATCGCGCAAAACCGCGATCGCGGAATCCAAAACGCCGCCGCCTTGCTGATCGATTTCAAGAACATGGAAGTCCTGGCGCAAATCGGGTCGTCGGATTTTTCGAAGATCGAAATTCAGGGACAGGTCGATGGGACTCGGCGGCCGCGATCGCCCGGCTCGACGCTAAAGCCGTTCGTTTACGCTCTCGCGTTGGACCAGGGACAGATTCATCCCCTCACCCTGCTCAAGGATGCGCCGCACGCTTTCGGCGATTACAATCCGGAGAATTTCGACCGTGAGTTTCTCGGGCCGATCCGCGCGTCGGACGCGCTCGCGCGCAGCCGCAATGTTCCCGCTGTAACGCTCGCGGCGGAGTTGTCGCATCCGACGTTCTACGAATTTCTGCGCAACGCTGACGTTTCGCTCCCGAAACCGGCATCGTTCTACGGCCTCTCGTTGCCGCTCGGCGGCTCGGAAGTGACGATGGAGGACTTGGTGCGGCTCTACGCCGCGCTGGCGAACGGCGGTCGGCTCCAGCCGCTGCGACGATTCCTGCACGAGCCAGCTACGAAGAATCCGCGGATTTTCAGCCCCGAGGCCGCGTTTCTCACTCTCGACATGCTGGGAAAAACTCCGCGACCTGGAATGACCAACACCGATTTGGCGCGGACCGCCCCGGTGTTTTGGAAAACCGGAACATCCCACGGCTTTCGCGATGCCTGGTCGGTCGCGGTCTTCGATCATTACGTGCTCGCGGTCTGGATCGGGAATTTCGATGGGAAACGAAACGCCTCCTTCATCGGACGCACGGCCGCGGCGCCGCTCCTCTTCCAGATGATCGACGGCTTGCGGACGAGGGAGCCGGCGCGCTTCGAGCCGCACCTGCCCGCGCCGGAGTTGAACCTCAAGCGCGTTGAGTTCTGTTCCGTGTCTGGCCAGCTGCCGACTTCGTTCTGTCCCCATCGCACCGAAAGCTGGTTCATCCCGGGCATCTCCCCGATCGCCACTTGCGATGTCCACCGCGAGATCCTGGTCGACGCGTCGACTGGCTTGCGGGTGGTGCAGGACGACGGAAAGCAAACGTTGAAGCGCGAGGTCTACGAGTTCTGGCCGTCCGACTTGCTCGCGCTTTTCGAGCGCGCCGGCGTCCCGCGCAAATTGCCTCCGCCCTTCTCGCCGTCGATGGATAACGAACTTCTCTCGCGCGGCGGGCATCCGCCGAAGATCAATTTGCCCGCGAATGAGATGACGATCTCGCAGCAGCCGGCGAACACGCCTGGAATCCCGCTCCGCGCCGAAACCGAAACTGGCGTGCGCAAACTTTACTGGTTCGCTGACAAAACGTTTCTCGGCGCCTGCGACGCGCACGAGGTCTTGTGCTGGAAACCCGCGCCCGGCGCCTATCAACTCATCGCGCTCGACGATCACGGCCGCTCCGCGTCGCGCTCGGTGATCCTCCGCTAGCTGTCTCCGCATTCGACAACGGACGCTGTTTTCCGTTATCACATTCCCATGAGCAAGGCGGAGACAGCGGAATGTCAGATTTGCAGGAAAGCCGTATCAACGCGGAACGGCACGATCGGCGAAGTGGTGCGTCCGTCCCTGTCCGACTTCATAAAAAGGAAAGTGCCGCAGTGGGACGGCAAAGGGTTCATCTGTTTCGACGACCTGGGAAAATTCCGGCGCGATTACGTGAAGGAAGTTTTGCAGGACGAAATCGGAGAGCTCTCCGCGCTCGACGACGAAGTGGTCGAGAGCTTGCAGCAGCATGAGATTCTCTCGAGCGACATCAGCAAACAGTTCGAGAAAAAGTTGACGTTCGGCGAGAGACTCTCCGACACGATCGCCGCGTTCGGCGGCAGCTGGACGTTTATCATCCTTTTCAGCGTGGTCCTTTTCGTCTGGGTGGTGGTCAACAGTTTCGTCCTGGCGAACCGCGCCTTTGATCCTTATCCGTACATCCTGATGAATCTGGTCCTTTCCGCGATCGCGGCCTTGCAAGCACCAGTCATCATGATGAGCCAGAACCGGAGCGAGGCGCGCGACCGATTGCGAGGGGAAAACGACTATAAGATCAATCTCAAGGCCGAGCTCGAGATCAGACACCTGCACGAAAAGATCGATCACCTCCTGCGCCGCCAATACAACCGCCTCTTCGAAATCCAGCAGATCCAAATCGAGTTGCTCGAGGAACTCGCCCACAAACGCCGCGGCTCGACGAGCACGCCGGCCGCCTAGGGCCTTTTCCGTTTAGATTTCCATTGAAGAGCGCACGGCGACACCGGAGCGTTACGCCCGATGTCCCGCGAATACACGCTCCAGCGCGCTCCCCACGCGACCGGAATCAACATCGATTACGCAGCGGAGCTGAATGAACAGCAGCTCGCGGCGGTGACGGCGACACCCGGGCCGCTGCTCGTCATCGCGGGCGCGGGCAGCGGGAAGACGCGGACCCTGACTTATCGCGTGGCGTATCTGCTCGAGAATGGAATCGATCCGCGAAACATTCTTCTGCTCACCTTCACGAACAAGGCCGCGCGCCAGATGCTCGATCGCGTCGCGAACCTGTTGCCGGTAGACGCGAGCGGACTCTGGGGCGGCACCTTTCATTCGATCGGAAACCGGATGCTGCGCCGGCACGGAAGCGCACTCGGGTATTCGAGCGGGTTCACGATCATGGACCGCGAAGACCAGAAAGACCTCATCGACACTGTCGTCGCGGCGGCTGGCATTAACCCGAAGGAAATCCGTTTCCCGAAGGGCGACGTGCTCGCGGAGATTTTCAGTTTCGTCATCAACACCGAGACGCCGATCGACGCGCTGCTCGCGGAAAAGTTCCCGTACTTTCTGCCGTTGCTCGAGCAAATCACGGACGTCCACGCGCGCTACGAAAAGAAAAAGAAGAAGACGAACTCGATGGATTTCGACGATCTCCTCGAGAAAACGCTCCGGATGCTGAAGGAACACGAGCACATCGCCGATTTCTACCGGCGGCAGTTTCAATTCATCCTCGTCGATGAGTATCAGGACACGAACAAGATCCAGGCGGACTTCATCGACACCCTCGCGGCGGAACATCGCAACGTCATGGTGGTGGGCGACGACGCGCAATCCATCTACTCGTGGCGGGGCGCGAACTTCAAAAACATCCTGGCGTTCCCTGAGCGTTATCCCGACGCGCAGGTCTTCAAAATCGAGCTGAACTACCGGAGCGTCCCGGAGATTCTGCACGTCGCGAACGCGGCCATCGCGGCAAATGTGAAACAGTTTCGGAAGGAATTGGCGGCGACCCGGCCGAGCAACGCCTTCAGGCCAGCGGTGGTGGGGCTGAACGACGGAAGCGAGCAGGCGCGGTTTATCGCGCAACGGATCCTGGAACTGCGCGACGAAGGGATCGCGCTGGACGACATCGCAGTGCTTTATCGCGCGCATTACCACGCCATCGAATTGCAGCTCGAACTCTCCCGGCGCGGAATTCCTTACCTGATTACCAGCGGCGTCCGGTTCTTCGAGCAGGCGCACGTGAAAGACGTGACCTCATTCGTCCGCTTCGTCGCCAATCCGCGCGACGAAGTTGCGTTCAAGCGGATGGTGAAATTGCTGCCGGGGATCGGGAACAAAAGCGCGGACAATTATTGGCGCGCCTGGGAAGCATCGCTCGGAGAAACCTCCCCTGTAGCCGGGGCCGGGGACCCCGGCCAGAACGGCGAGGCGGCAACACCACCAGTCACGGCCGGGATCACCGATCCCGGCTACAGCAGCATCAACTTCGGCGAGCTGCTGCGCGCGATCCCGGTCGGCGCGAAATCAAAGAAATCGTGGGAGCAGCTCGCGCATACCCTTGATGAAATCGCGCCGGGCGGTCAGGTAAACCCGCCGTCGGAAATGATCACGTCGATCGTGGAAGCGATTTACGATGATTATGCGAAGGCGAACTTCACGAACTACGAGCTGCGCCGGGAAGATCTGAATCAGCTCGCGGCCTTCGCGCGACAATTCAAGGACGTGAACGAATTCCTCTCGCAGCTCGCTCTCATCAGCAACATCGACGCGGAGCCGGCGCTGGACCAATCCACCGACACCGAAGCAGTGAATCTCTCGTCGGTTCACCAGGCGAAGGGGCTCGAGTATCACACCGTCTTCGTCATCTGGCTCACCGACGGGATGTTTCCGAGCACGCGCTCGCTCGAAACGCGCGACGCGATTGAAGAAGAGCGCCGCTTGTTCTACGTCGCGATCACCCGCGCGCGCGACGAGCTTTACCTCACCTTCCCGCACATGCGTTTGAGCGGCGGTTTCGGCGACATCTTTCAAAGGCCGTCGCGCTTCCTCAAGGAAATCCCGACGCAACTGATCGAGGACTGGCAGATCCGGCGCCAGTGAATCGGGAAGACCTCACACGAAGGACACAAAGGTCACGAAGGATTGTGAGAACAAAACGTCCGTTGCGTCCTTTGTGACCGTTGTGTGATGTAGGTATGATTTTGTCGCCGGAGAAAAAGATCGCGGGCGTTCTGGCACCACTGTTTGCCCTGCGGCGCGAGAACGATCTCGGCATCGGCGATCTGGAAGCGCT
>JBEEHI010000048.1:0-2946 GCA_041167305.1 Verrucomicrobiota bacterium | reverse complement strand
GCGGTCGCGTTCTACGGGGTCAACCTTTAAAGACTGAGAATGAAACCGCGTTTCAGCGTCGCGGCGTTTTCGAGGTTTCAGCAGGGAAACAATGATCTAGCGGCGGATGTCGCGCTGCCATCGCAGGTCCAGGGCGAAGTTGCGGTTCCAATTCTCGAGCACCGCAGCGTGAGAAGCGGCGAGCCGTGCGATCAGGGATGGCGTTGTCGCCGGTTGGGCGGGAACTAGATGATTGTCGGAACTGCGAACGGTCGAAGGAATCCCCAGGGTTTGGGTGTTCATGCCTGTCTATTAAGCATCAGGTGTGCGGCCATCCCGGGGGATACTACTGAGGCCGGCGTTGCCGCTGCCGGTTTTCTACTTTCGACTTCCCACCTTATACTTCGCTTTCTTCGTCCTGTGATCGCTGACTTCCCATCTCTGTTGCGCAGCAACGAGCCCATCCTCGCGCTCGCGCCGATGCAGGACGTTACGGACCTGCGCTTCATGCGCTTGATCAGCGGCTACGGCAACGCCGACCTTTACTTCACCGAATACTTCCGCGTCCTGCCCGACTCGCGGCTTGACCCGCAAATCCTCGCCTCGATCACGCAAAATCCCACCGGCCGCCCGGTCATCGCGCAGATGATCGGCAACGACATCGCTGCCCTCGTCCGCACCGCGCGCGAGCTGCAACAGCATCCCGTCGCGGCGATCGATCTGAACCTCGGCTGCCCCGTGCCGATCGTGTATCGCAAATGCGCCGGTGGCGGACTGCTCCGCGAACCGGATCGAATCGATCGGATCCTGGGCGCGTTGCGCGAAGCGATCGCGATTCCGTTCACCGTGAAGACGCGCATCGGCTTCGATGACACCGCGGTCTTCGACGAGCTCCTTCCCATCTTCGCGCGCCATTCCCTCGACCTGCTCACCGTCCACGCTCGCACGGTGAAAGAGATGTATCGCAGCGCGCCGCGTTACGACTTCATCGCGCGCGCCGTCGCCGCGATGCCGTGCCCGGTGCTCGCGAACGGCAACATTTATTCCGCCGATAAGGCAGCCGATGTCCTCGCGCTCACCGGCGCGCGCGGGCTCATGATCGGCCGCGGGGTCATCCGCAATCCCTGGCTTTTCCGCCAGATTCGCGAGCAGCGTTCCGGCACGCCGGTCTTCTGCCCGACCGGCCGCGACGTGCTCGAATATGTGCGCGCGCTTTACGAAGCTGTCAGTACGCCCGGCGTTCGGGAGTCCGCCCAGATCAACAACATGAAGAAGTATATGAATTTCATCGGCCTCGGCGTGGAACCGACCGGGGAGTTCCTCCACCAAGTCCGCCGCGCCACCACCCGCGCCGAATTCTTCACTCTCTGCCGCCAGTTTCTCGATCACGACGACCCAATGCCGCTGGAGCCATTTCCCATCGCGTTAAAACCAACCGACGTAATGGCTGGGACTACACGCTGACATAACGCTTTGCTGGAGTTCCTCGCCTGCCACGCCATAGCCTCGGCGAAGGCGGGATCACGATGAACCGATGCCCCTCGAGCCTTTTCCGATCACGTTGAAAACGACGGACGTCATGGCCGGAGCGATCCGCTGATCGCTGCGAGCGGCCGGATGACTAATTGCCGATAACCGTCAGCGCTCCCGCTGGCGCATACTCAAGCTGATCCAGCAACGCTCGCGCCAGTGGTCGAATGTGTTCCAGCCGATTTGTGCGCGCGCGAAGCAGGACTATGGCGAGCGTGAGTCCCGTCAGGTTTTGCTCAACGGCGATCTTTCGATCCACGGTCTCACGAACACATCAAACTCCTTCTCGGCGAGCGCGAGGAGATCGCCGTTCTTGATTCCCGCCCAGCCCTTCCGCGGTACTGTGGTGACAATATGTCCGACCAGATCGTGTCCCAGCCTTCTATCTACGCACTCGTCGAGCAATACCTTCACTCGATCGCGGCTGCGAGCACGCGAGTTTTTGCTTCCTCCAAAAAGGCGATTACCTGTTCACGCGACACGCTCGGGAAGCCTTCGAGGAAGTCTTCGATCGATTCTCCACCTTCCAGATAATCGATCAGGTTCTGGATCGGCACGCGCGTCCCCGAGAAACAGGGCGCGCCGCTCATGATCTCAGGATCGACTTTTACGACTGACTGGCTCACGTCCGCAGTTTCCCGCAATGCAGCTGTGCCAGCAAGTCCAGACTGCCGTAACGCTTGTTCCGGTCCGCTCGTCCTTCCAGGCAATCCCGACCGTCGTGCCGGGAAAAAAGGGCGGGACCATTTCTGGTCCCGCCGCAAAAGCTAACGAAGAAGAACGATATGAGTAAAGTGCGTTCGAGCTTTGATCCATACTTAAGCAGGCCAGGTTCCAGACGGGTTGCGGAAATTACCGAGTGTTGCTTTTCGGTGTAGCCGCGCCGCTCTGTCGGCGCGTCGGGACAAGCGATGGCGGGTCGGAGATTTGAGCTCCAACGCGGCGACACAGCGCCGCGGCTACGGTTTCTTGTTACTCGTCACTTGCTCTTACTCTCCAGCAAATTCTGAAAACGCGGGTCCTTTCCGATCGGATCCCACACGGGATCGAGACGGAAATCGTTTGCTTTATAGTCCGACGGAACACTGAGGAGCTGCTCGATTTGTTTTAACGCTGAATCGGGTTCCGCCGCCCAGGTATAAGCTCGCGCGAGGTTGAAGTGGAACGCTACGTTCGCAAACACGTCGGTCGGGGGTTCCAGTCCCAAGGCACGAGAGGCTTCAGTAACGGCGGGTCCTTTCCAACCCATCCGGGCGTAGAGGAACGCGAGCGCGGCGTGATTGCCGGCCGAGAGCGGCTCGTCCCTGACCTCGACCTCGGCCTTCCACCTCTCGGTATCAAAACATTCGTAGGCGCGACCGAACTCGCCGGCGTAGAGACGAACGATTCCTTCGTTGTAGGTCTTTGAGTCTTGCGTTCCAAAACCGCCGCTATCGA
>JBEEHI010000047.1:0-15853 GCA_041167305.1 Verrucomicrobiota bacterium | reverse complement strand
ACGATTACGAAGGGAAATTATTTACCGAGTAGCTCCAGCATCTGCACGCAGCGGTTGCTGTAGCCCCACTCGTTGTCGTACCAGCCGACGATCTTCACGAATTTGCCGCCGTGCGTCATCGTCAGTTGGCTATCGAAGATGCAGGAGTGCGGGTTGCCGACGATGTCGATCGAGACCAGTGGCTCGTCGCTGTATTCCAGGATGCCTTTGTATTTCTTGCTCGCGGCCGCTTCCTTGAAGGCGTTGTTGATCGAGTCGATCGTAGCGTCCTTCTCGAGGATCGCGGTGAAATCAGTAACCGAACCGTCGGGCGTCGGGACTCGGAAGGCGCCGCCATTCAGTTTCCCCTTCAAAGCCGGGATCACTTCGCCAATCGCTTTTGCCGCGCCGGTGCTCGACGGAATGATGCTGACGGCAGCCGCCCGAGCGCGACGCAAATCTTCATGGGGAAAATCGAGGATCTTTTGGTCGTTCGTGTAGCTGTGGATCGTACTCATGAAGCCGTTCACGATCCCGAAGTTGTCGTGGAGTACCTTGGCCATCGAAGCGAGGCAATTGGTGGTGCAGCTCGCGTTGGAAATGATGAAATGCTTTGCCGGGTCGTAGACTTCGTCGTTCACGCCGAGGCAAAGCGTTGCGTCCGGATTCTTCGCGGGCGCGCTGATCAGGACGCGTTTGGCGCCACCTTTCGTAAGGTGCAGCTCGGCTTTGTCGCGGCTGGTGAAGAAGCCGGTCGATTCGAGAACCACGTCCACGCCGAGATCTTTCCAGGGCAAATTGCCGGGATCGCGTTCCTTAAGAAGCCTGATCTTGTGGCCCCGCACGATGATGTTTTCCGGATCGTGGCCGATCTCGCCATCGAATTTTCCATGGACCGAGTCCCACTTGAGCAGGTGCGCGATGGTAGCCGTGTCCGTGAGGTCGTTAATGGCAGCGATGCGTTTGACGTCGCTCTGCTCCATTGCGCGAAGGACGTTGCGACCGATTCTGCCGAAGCCGTTGATGCCGTAGGTTGCCATAAATAAATTTTCGAATTGCGATTTTCGATTGTCGATTGCTGAGCAAAAGTTCAGCACCGGATGAGAGCCGGAAAGTAAAATGGCTCAGGGGGCGAAGCAATGGAGAAGTCTGGCGTGGTTAAGCGCGCTGCTCGCGACGTTTTCGTTTCCAGCCGCCGAGGCCGCGAGACGCGATGCTTCGAAAGTGATCACCATCGTTGCGCTCGGCGATAGCCTCACGGCGGGTTACGGCCTCTCCCGCCAGCATGCGTATCCGGCGCTGGTCGCCGAGAAAATGCGTACGGCAGGTTACGAATTCGAGGTGGTCAACGCCGGTTCGAGCGGCGACACCACCGCGGGCGGTCTGCGGCGCTTGCCGGCTATTCTGCGCGCCCACAAAAAGATCGACGTCTTCATCCTCGAACTCGGAATCAACGACGCCTTCCGCGGCGTTCCCATCGATCAAATTCGCGCGAATCTCCAGGCGATCATCGACCACGTCCGCGCCCGGCATCCGACCGCAGCAATCGTTATCGCCGGCATGCAGCTCCCGGATTTTTCGAGCGACGATTACGTGGGCGCCTTCGGCGGAATCTTCGGCGCGCTCGCAGAAAAGAACCACGCGACATTGATTCCGTATCTCCTGGAAGGCGTGGGCGGAAATCCCGAGCTCAACCAGTGGGACCGCGTCCATCCGAACGCCGCCGGCCAGCGCGTCGTTGCTGAAAATGTCTGGCGCGTGCTCGAGCCGCTGCTGCGAAAGACGACCACGACCCCTCCGGCGCACGTAGATTAGGAAATGGATCCTGCCGACCCGCATAATCCCGAACACGCAGATCACCCGATTTTGGAGACAATCGAGATCGCGACCGAGGGCGAAGATTGCGACGAATGCGTCCGGAAATTGCGGGAACCGCTCATGCGGATTCCCGGCGTGCGGAACGTGAAAGTCAATACGGCCAGGGAGCGGGTTATCGTTACTTTCGATGCGCGGAAAACGCACGCGCCGGACTTGCACGACGCAATCCTGAAGAGCGGCTACAAACCCGCGCCGAGCGCGGATTAAACATCAAGGAGCGGCGGTTTACAAACCGCCGACGGAATAAGACGGCGGTCTGGAGGCCGCCGCTCCTTGAGACTTAGGTAATCGCCGGTTGCTGCTGCGTCAGGCAATGGAAGGCGCCGAGGCCCCAGATCAATTCGGTGCAATCGATTGGCACAATGCGGCGTTTCGGAAAGAGTTTCGCCAAGGTCGTTTCGGCAACGGTGTCGTTGGAATCGTTGAACGTCGGGAGCAGGATGCATTCGTTCGCGATGTAGAAGTTCGCGTAGCTGGCGGGCAGGCGCAGATCTTCGCGGTCGATCCGGGCAGGCATTGGCAGCGTGACGATTTCGAACGGCGCGCCCTCCCATTTCATCGCGCGAAGTCGCTCCAGGTTCTCCCTTAACGGTTCGTAGTTTGGGTCGTCGCGACTCTCCTCGATGACCGTCACGATGGTTCGGTCGCTGACGAACCGGGCGAGATCGTCGACATGGCCGTCGGTATCGTCGCCCTCGATTCCATCGCCGAGCCAGAAAATATCGGTGACGCCGAGGTAATCGAGTAAACGCTGCTCGATCTGTTCGCGCGAGAATGTCGGGTTGCGATTTGGATTTAGCAGACAGCCTTCCGAGGTGAGGAGCCCGCCGGCGCCATTCACATCGATCGAGCCGCCCTCGAGGATCATCCGTGGATAGAAGACCGGCACATCGAGAATTTCGGCGACGCGAGTGGGCACAACTTCATCCAGATCGCACGGCGGATACTTGCCGCCCCAGGCGTTGTAATCCCAATCCACCACGGCCAGCCGGGGCTCCTCCTTGCGGGTCAAAAAAATCGGACCATGATCGCGGCACCATGGTTCGTTGGTCGGGAGGCGGTAATAAGTCAGCCGCTCGTGCGGCAGGCCTTTGAGCACTCCCGCTGCTTCCGCTTCGTGCGCGCCGTTACAAACGTTGATGCAAACCGGCTCGGACGTGAGGAGGGTTTCCACCATCCGCCGGAACGTGGGCATGACCCGGTCGAATGCGCCCGGAAAACTAATCCCCTCCCGGCGCGGCCACGAAAGCCAGGTCGCTGCGTGCGGCTCCCACTCGGCCGGCATGCGATAACCGAGCGCGGCTGGTTTCTCAGGATGGGTCATACACGTCCTATACGACCTAACCGTTGCGAGGCGAGCAACGGAGGAAATTCCACCGCAGCCGGCGAAGTGGTCGAGCCCACGAAATGCGCGGCGATTTTTTGCAGCGCCCGCCAGCGTTCCCAATCCAGGGCCGGCGCGCCCACGATATGCCGCAGCAGACTGCGCCATTCCATCAACGCGCGTTCGATGTCACCGTGCCGGAGCGATTCGTTGGTGAACCGGTAACGCGCTGACGGATCGGAAACCAACTCACGAATTACTTCCGAAGCGCCGGAGCCGTACTGCGCCGGCACGCCCATTTCCAAATAGCCGGGATGATCGGCGCGCCCGTAAACTTTCTGGCAGAGAATGCCGAGCCGTCCGCCGAGGGGGGCGTCTTCACCGGCAAAGCGCGGGCCGGCCCGGATGTTGGCGAGATCGAAAACCAGATCGTCGATCGGATAGCTTTCGTCCTCGAGACCGGCCGCGATCGCGAGCCCCTCGCCCGCGTGAAAGAACGAGAACAGAATGCCGCGGCGCGTCGGCGTGCCGTCTTCCAAAACCAGACCGAGCTGGCGCCAGGCGTACGCGGGCGAATTGCTGATGACTACCGTGAGATCGTGCTCGAGCTCGGAGCATTGGCGGCAGACGAGCGGGATCGCTTCACGCTCCGGCGGATCGAGTAAGGCAACGCCGCGCGAATCGACGACCGCGGCCACCTCCACGTCGCCGAAATGGATTCGAGCGGAGATCGTGTTGCCGCGGGTGATGATTTCGGCAACCTGTCCGCCGGTAATTTCCGGAAGCAACGTTGGCACGATCTGGTCGAAGAGCGCTTTCGTGAGAGATTTTTGCTCCAGTTTCTTGCGCAACCATTTCACCGGAGCGATCGCATCCGCGCCGGCAATCATCGCCAGCGGAATTTCGCGACCGTAAATTCCCTGGTCGCGCAGTTTGCAGAGATTTCCAAAGCCGCGGCCATCGAGCATCCGCGGCACGGTCAGCGCGCGCACCCAGGCATCATTCTCGCGCACGAAGAGTTGACCTAACGACACGTTACCGGTCTTCGGTTTCGGTTCCCATTCGCCGGCCGAGTTCAGGATTTCAACAACCGGGCGGCGGACGAAGCGGGCGCGCTCCGCGTCCACCCAGAGACCGCACGGTTTCGGTCCTGTAGAAAGCGAATGCTCGGCGCCGATCGGTACTTTCTGCGTGCTGAAAAGCGAGTGGCTCAGGTTCACCGCCGCGGCGAAAGGAACGTTATCGATCCCGGCTACAGCGCGCATCACGCTGATCAGGCTCGGCCAATCGACTTGCGTGGCCCGCTTCAATTTGCGCGGGCGCGCGTCGCCGAGTCGGGGAATGTCCGGCAACATCAGGACGTAACCGACGTCGTCGAGTCCGCGACGGCCGGCGCGGCCGAACATTTGGAGAAGCTCATCGGGCTCCACGAGCCGCTCGAAGTTTCCCGCCTTGTAACGAAGATCTGTGACGAGCACGGAGCGCATGGAAAAATTGATCCCGGCCGCCAGACCCATCGTAGCGACGACGACGTTGAGCTGTCCGGCTTTCGCCAGCGGCTCGATCAATCCCGCGCGCACGGCGTAACTCAAGCCGCTGTGATGATACGCGACCCGGCTCCGCAATAATTTCGCGAGCCGTTTTCCGGCCAGCGCTTCCTGTTCGGCCGAGAGCGGCAAGGGATCGCGTAACGACATCGCGGATGCAATCGCCTGCGCCATCTCCTCGCTGGCGTTGCGACGCGGCGCGAAAACAAGAACCGGCGCCAGCTCCGCTCGCAGCGCTTTGCCAATTATCCGCGGCCAGAAACTTTTCGTCTGGACGAAGGCCGAATCCGGCAACGCGCGCAGATCGATTTCCTCGAGGGGCACGGGCCGCTCGTCGTGCGAAATCAGGACCGGATCGCGCCCGATCCGCTGGAACCAGGAGACGATGTCCTGCGGATTCTGGACGCTGCCGCTGAGCAACAGCAGTTGCGTTTGCGGCGGCGCGAGGGCGAGCGCCAGCTCGTAATGCACACCGCGGACCGGGTCGGCGATCATTTGATATTCATCGACGACCAGGAGCTTCGGTCCGTCGCGCCGCAAGAACCGCGCGCGCTGCGTTTCCAGCGTCGCCACCAGGACTTTCGCGTTGAGATTGAGCGCGAGATCGCCGGTGGCGATGCCGACATCCCAGCCCCGCGCCCGCCATTCCGCGAGCTTGTCATTGGCGAGAGCGCGAGTCGGCACGGTAAAAATCGCCTGCCCTTTCAGCGACGGATAGAGCAATTCGAAGATGTAGGTCTTGCCCGAGCCGGTCGGCGCCTGCACTACGACGTCTTTTCCGTCGCGCAGCGCCCGCACGGCTTCCTGCTGCCAGAGATCGGGAATAACCAGATTAACTTCGAGGCCGGCCGGCATCGGCAAAAGTAGCACGTCGGGCGGCTAAAATAATCGTGCCTTCCAAATCGCTCTCGCTATCCTCGGCACTGATGAAGAAAAAGCCGCGCCCGACAGCGCGACACACGGCTTCCTCGACCGCAACGGCGCCACCGCCGCCCGCAGAAAAATCCGGCCGGCCCGTTCTCGTTTTTCTTCCTAACAGCCGCGAAAGAAAGCTGGTCGCGAATGCGCTAACCGGGGCCGGCATTCACGCGGAGATTTTCGAGAACCTGGACGAGCTTGCGGCCCAGATCGGCGAGAGGACCGGCGCCGTCCTCGTGGCAGAGGAGGCGTTCGCCGATACCGCAGCATCGCAGTTAATGACGCGCCTTCGCGAGCAGCCAAAGTGGTCGGACTTGCCGCTGCTCGTCGTGCCGAGCGGTACCAAAGTCGGGCGGCGAACCCGCGATCTCGCTGGCGCGAGCGCGAATGTGATGTTCCTCCCTCGACCTCTGCGCGACTTCGCGCTGATCAGTGCGATCCGAACGACGTTGCGCGCCCGGCGGAGCCAATACGAAGCACGCGACCTGATCGAGGAACGCGACACCGTTCTCGCCAGTATCAGCGAAGCGTTCTCCGCGCTCGATCGCAACTGGTGTTACACCCACGTCAACGATCGCGTCGCCGAGATGGCGGGCTGGCCGAAGGAGAAAATGATCGGCCGCGTCATCTGGGAAATTTTTCCGGAAGCGGTCGGGACGGAATTTTACGAGAAAGCCCAGCGCGTCATGCGCACGGGCGAATCGAGCCAGGGTGAATTTTTTTATGCGCCTTGGGGCCGCTGGGTCGACACCCGGATGTATCCCACCAAGAATGGGATCGTCATTTTTCGGGCGGACATCACGGAGCGAAAAAAGCAGGAAGCGCTTGCGCACGAGCGCGAGGCGAAATTGCGCGAAAGCCAGGAACGTTTGCAACTGGCCACGGAGGCGGCGGACATCGGCACGTTCGATTTTTTCCCGAGCACGGGCGAGTTGCAGTTCTCCGATCGCAGCCGGGAATTGTTCGGCATTCCGCCGGACATGAGTGTGACCTACGAGACGTATCTCGCGGGCATCCATCCCGATGATCGGCACGTCGTCCACGAGACGGTCGCGCGGGTGCGCCAGCCGGGCAGCAGCGGGCGCTTCGACATCGAATACCGGACGATCGGAATCTTACTCGGGGATCGGAAGGAACGCTGGATTGCCGAGCGCGGCCAGGCGCTGCTGGATTCCGCGGGGCGGGTGACCCGCTTCATCGGCACGATGCTCGAGATTACCGACAAGAAAAACGCCGAGCTCGTCCTTCAACGCGCGAAAGATGAGGCGGAGGAAGCGAACCGCGCCAAAGACCGTTTCCTGGCCATGCTCTCCCATGAATTGCGCACGCCGCTCACACCGGTCCTGATGACGATCGCGTCGCTTCGGCGCGAACCAAACCTAAGCGACGATCTGCGCCACGATCTCGAAGTCCTGCAGCGCAACGTCGAGCTGGAAGCGCTCCTCATCGACGATCTCCTCGACCTGACCCGGATCGCGCACGGCAAGCTGGAATTGCACAACGACGCCGTCGATATCCACGGGACGATCGAGCACGCGCTCGGTATTTCTGCCGGCGATCTCATCGGCAAAAAGATCCAGGTGACGCGGCACTTCGACGCGCGTGAGCATCATTGCTGGGCGGATCCCGCGCGGTTGCAGCAGGTGTTTTGGAACCTGGTGAAGAATTCCGCGAAGTTCACGCCGGAAGGCGGGCGGATCGAAATTTCCACGAAGAACACCGAGACGCATCAGATCGTCATCGAGATCAGGGACAACGGCATCGGGATCGAGGAGAAATTGATGCCGCGGATTTTTGACGCGTTCGAGCAGGGCGGTGGAACGGTCACGAGCCAATACGGCGGGCTCGGCCTTGGCCTCGCGATCTGCAAGCGTGTCATCGATCTGCATGCGGGCAGCATCACCGCGCACAGTGAAGGGAAAGGCCGCGGCGCGACTTTCACGGTGACGCTGAGTGCGATGGCGACCTCGCTCCTCGAGGGGCCGGTGCTCTTTCTCGAAAGCGAACCGCCGCGGATCAAACATATCCAGATCCTGTTCGTGGAAGACCACGAGGATACGGCGCGCGTGCTCGGCCGGATTCTGCGCAACGCCGGATTCGATGTCAGCCATGCCGGGACCGTGGCCGAGGCGCGGGCGCTGGCCGCCAGCAAACGCTTCGATCTACTGATCAGCGATCTCGGTTTGCCGGACGGAAGCGGGCTCGAGCTGATGAGAGCGTTACGCGACGCGCAAGGCATGAAGGGAATCGCTTTGAGCGGGTTCGGGACAGATGAAGATGTGGCCGCGAGCGCCGCGGCGGGATTCGCCGCGCATTTAACGAAACCCGTAGATTGGGACCGGCTCCGCGCCGAGATCGAGCGGATCAGGCCCGTGGAGAATTCCGCGGCGCGAAGCGCGGCATAATTATCGCGCGTTGTCGCCGAGCAGCATTTGCTTGAACGACGGATCGCGTGCTTCCGCACGCACTTCTATTTTCACCAGCTGCCCCGGCGCGTGATAGGTATGGCAGGTGATGCAATCGGAACTGACTTTCTTCGTTTCCGGACTGTGGCAGGCGACGCACTTCGCCTTGTCGGGCATGAGCACTTGCGAGGTCTCCCGGCTCTGCCGCGCCTGGGAGTGACATTCATCGCAGCTCACGCTCGCGTGTTTGGCGTGATTGAAATTGGCCTGCGGCATCCAGCGATCCACCAGGATCGGTTTCGTGACCACGGGAATGCGGCCTTCCATTTTGACCGCGTGACAATGGGCGCACCCGGAGAAGTTCGCCTTGGTGGGGGCCGCGTCCTCTTTCTTGTAGGGATCGGTTTCCAAAAAAACCGCGTTCTCGAACGCGGCATCGCTGCCGAACTGCCGGCGAAGTCCATTCATCTGCTGGGCGATGAATGTCTTCACGTCGTTGTAACGTGGCGCCTTTTCGTTTTGAGTCCGCGCGAGCTCCGCATATTGCGCGGGGAGCGTTCGCAAAAACGTCCGGACCAGATTCACGTCGCCATGCGGCAGGTGGAGCCTGGGATTTCTCTCGTCGAATTGCAGCGCATGGCAGGACTGGCAATGCGCCTCGAAATTGATCCGTTCGTAAAATCGGCCCGCCGGGTCCGGTTTATGGCAATAATTGCAATCGAGCTTCTGCCCTTTCACCGGCGGAATGTCTGAGGCGAAATGCCGGCTGTGATTGAAGCGCAACGTGTCGGGATCGGGCGCCTTTTCGCGAATGAGCTGGAACTCCGGATGCTCGCCAGGAAACGACGAGAAGACCTGCGTATAACCCACGGTCGGTCGGGGCCGTTCGAAAACGATTTGCCGCGGCGGCTGCGGACGGAGATGGAAAACTTCTGGTGCCAGCGTCGTTCCTTTTTTCGCCGAGGCTTCCATGATGGCGCGGTCGTTGTGGCAGGAAGCGCATTGGACATCGGCGACCTTCTTCATCGGGCCCGGCCCGAGATGTTCCTGATGGCAGATCGAGCAGGCGCGGTTTTCGACCACGTTCGGTTCGTGCAGGTCGTATTCTTTCTTCGTCCCGAACGGCGGGTTCTTTTCGTGGCACGCTTCGCACCTCAGATCGATCGAGTGGAAATCGATTCCATTATGGAACCGGTCTTTGAGGACGCTCTTGAATTTCGCGAACGTCAGCTCGTTTCCCATCGCGGCGTTCTTGTCGTGGCACTGGGCGCAATCCTGTTCGTACTTCGCGTGATGGCTGGAGATTCTCCCTGAGCTGAAAAATTCCTCGCTGGCCTGCTTCCGAAAAATTCGATTCTGATAAACAAGGATCGCTGCGAGGCCGCCGGCCAGCGCGAGGAAGCTGACGACAAACCGCGCGACGCGCCACGGATGCTTCCGTTTGTAGTAGCCGAGATTGCCTTTGTAACGCTCGGCAATTTGTTTCTGCGTTCTTCCCGGCGTGGCCATGATCGATCAGCAATGCTCCCGCATTGTTCCTTCTCGTGATCGTAATCGTTCCGTTTTTGTTTCGATCACGAGCAGGAGCACGAGCACGATTACGAAGGGAAAGAGAGATGCCATGGCTCAGTAATAAAAAAGGGTCACGCAGGCGTGCCAGATGGTGAGCATCAAAAGCAAAAACGAAAACGGCACATGGACGAAGAGCCAGCCGTGGAGCCAATGGTGCAAGCGCACCTGGACATCGAGCATGCGCCGCTCATCGCACCATCCCTGGATTTCCTCGACGCGGCTGCGGTAACCCTCGGTCACGCGCAACTTCACGAAACGAAAAGTGTCGTCGGAAAAACGCGGATTGTTCAGGCGCATTCGATCGCCGCGCCGCGCCTGGAGATAAGGAAGAATCTGGCGTTCGATGAACTCGATCAACACAGCTTCGGATGCGGGATCAGCGGGCGCTGCCGGTTTGGCGGCGGGCTTTGGCGCGGCTGCGACGGGCTTCGCGGCAACGGGTGCGGCGGGTTTCGGTGCAGCGGCTGGAGGCGGTGGTTTGGCCGGAGCAGGAGGTGAGACAGCCGCCGGTTTCTCCGGAGCTGCCGGCGCGACCGGCGGTGATGGCGCGGGTTGATCGCCTGCCGGAACTTCCGAGCGCGCGACGGGCGCGCCCGGCGGATCGCTTTGCACCCGCGCCGTCGGCGTTCCGATGGTTTCTACTTTCGGGGTTGCCGGCCTAACTGCAGCATTCGGAATCGATGGCGGTGCTGGAGGCGTTTCAGACGGCATTGCTGATACGGTCGTCGCGGCCGCAGCCACTGGCGCAGCAATTTCCGCAGAGCCGGTCGCCGATTTCGCGCGAGCGACTGGCGTGCTCAACTCTCCCTTCGTCGAAGCCATCACTGCGGCCGGAGCCGCCACCGCTTTCGAAGCGCTCGGCGCCGGAGCGGCGCCGTCAGGTTTTTTTGGCGGCGCCGGAGCGGCGCCGTCAGGTTTTTTTGGCGCCGGTTTGAACGAATCGCGCATTTTCTCCGCGGCGGCGGCGAGCTGCGAGCGGATATGCGGGATTTGCTCGAACACGGTCTCGGCGGGCAGCCGCTCTTTCATCAGCCGCGGCATGATGTGTTGCAGAAAGAGCCCGTAAAATCCGCTCACCATCACGATCCCATAAAGCACCAGGAGAAACGTGGTCATCCCTCCGCCGAACCGGAACCCGCTGTGCAAAATTACGAGCGGAATCGTGAGGATCGTGAGCCAGATGTGGGCGCGCAACCAGCGCTGCACCGTTCCCACCCGCCAGAGCGGAATCTTTTTTCGCAAACTCAGGAGCGCGGCGAAAATGAAAATCGCCAGCGAAATCGAGCCGAACCAGAGGCCGAGCGGGGTGCCGCCAACGGTGTGATGCTCGGTCGACTTTTGGATCAGGGACGCGGGCAAATGAATCCACGACGGCAGCAGCGCCGGATGGAAGTTGCCCACGTAAAGAATGCACGCCCCGATCGTGGCCAGGAAAACAAAGATGATCCACGGAACGTGTTTCGAGTTGTTGATCCGCATTGTTCAAAACTCGAAATTCGAAATTCGAAATTCGAAATTATTCATCAGTGAGTGTGTCTGCTTTCATAGCGGCGCGCGGGCGACCATTCCTCGTTGAGCAGGCGGTTCTGCATTTCGAGCGCGTCGCCGAAAAAGCGCTGGGGATCGACGCGCTTCGCAGCGTCGTGCGGACAGGCGTAAACGCAGCTCGGGACGGATAACTGCGTGCAGAGATCGCAGGTGTTCGCCTTGTAGGCCGTCGATTTTTTCTTCTCGATCTTCACCGTTGGCGGAATATTCGGGTTCGCTGATTTCACCTCGGTCCGGATTTCCTTCACCACTTCGAGCGGGTGCATGTTGATGTTCCCGTACGGGCAAAGCTCCGCGCATTTCCCGCAGCCGATGCACCAATCCTCGATGATGATCTCGAGGTTCTCCTTGCGCCGGATCGAGCCGACCGGGCATTGCGTCATGCAAAGCGGATCGCGGCACGAGCGGCAGGCCGTCGCGACGAGGAAATGGTCGTAGCGCAAGCCGTCGCGAAGGAGCCGCGAAATTCCGTCGTGCGCTTTCGCGCAAGCCTGCACGCACGCGTCGCAGCGCGTGCAGTTATCGAGATCGATCAGTAATAAATTCTGCGCTTCGAACAAGCCCTGGTTCAGGTAATCGTCGAGCCGCAGGCCGGGCGGGATGACACGGCTTTTCGTCGCGGCCATGCGCGCCTCGGCCACTGGCTCGAGTTGGGCACGCACGCCGGGAAATTTTTCCAGCATGAGATTGAACTCGGCGCCCGGAACTTTCACCACGTCCACCGCATCGAGCGCGCTGCAGGTGGCGATCCGTTTGATGGAGCGGAGCAAGCCGATCTCGCCAAAATAATCGCCGCGGCTCAAATACGTCCGCACCATATCGCCGCCCGGCATCGCCTGCGAGACGCGCACCATGCCCGACCGGATGAGATAAAATGCGTCCGCCTCTTCGCCCTCCTTGCAGATGACGTCGTTCTGGTTGTAGGAAACGAGCTCGACCTTGTCCTTGAGGTAGCGCAGGAATTCCTCCCCGACGCTGCCGAAGAGCGGGACGCTGCGCAGATGCGTTTCGAGCGAGCGCTGCCGGTATTTCTCGTCCATCTGCGCCTTGAACGAAGTCCCTTTAAATGTCGGCACCTTCACCGCCTTCGCCGTCGCTTTCGAAGCTTCCGAGATCTGACGCGTGCCGACGAGCATGTCGAGAATCACGCGGAGCATCTCGACCATGAGGCAATCCTCGCGCGCGATCACCGTGGCGGACCGCGGCTGGAACGTGCGGCAGGTCATTTCGCCGAAGAGCTCGCCCGGGCCAAGTTCCGCGATCGGTTTGGTCATCGGCAAATCAACGTTCGCATCGATCCCGATGAACTTGCGGTCGTGCGCTTCGGCCCGTTTATCCTGGCCGTCATTGAGCAGAAAACTTTTCATGCGCGCCATGCTCCGGCCAAACAAACCGCCAGCCGGGCTCGTCCGCAGATGGGCGAGCGGATTTTGAATTGAAATCTCGACCGTCCCCGAGACGATGTAATACGCGGTCGAGCCGAATTCCCCTTCCACGCAAACCGTTTGGCCCTTGCGATAGCGATGCAAAACAGCGGCGCCTTTCGCGTACTTGTCGAGCTGGGCTGCCGCGACTTCTTTCAGCGCGGGCAGATACTCCGTGAGCTGCTCGACGCTCAGCGGCTCACCCGAAGATAGCTTTCCAGCCGTTTCGTCCATGGCGCAGAGCGCGATGATACGCAGCGGAGGATAATGGGTGGAAGTCTTTTAACGAGACGGAGTGTCCGCGCTTCTGTAGCCGCCGCCCTGTGGGCGGCGCGAGATGCGGCGCTGTCTGCTCTCACGCTTCGCACAGCGAAGCGGCTAAAGGTCTGCAGCTACGCCGCCACTGCGTTGCCGGCGAAATGAAGCAGCTCCAAAATCTCGCCACGGAGTTGAAGAAAATCGGCGCTGCTGCGATCCCGCGGCCGGCGCAGCGACACAGGGATCGTGCGCTCGATCCGGCCGGGCCGCTGGGTCATGATGACGATGCGATCGCTCATGTAAATCGCTTCGTCGATGTCGTGGGTGACGAGAAGCATCGTCGTGCGCCGCGCCTGCCAGAGACGGAGCACTTCGTCCTGCATCCGCATCCGGGTGAAGGCGTCGAGCGCGCCAAGCGGCTCGTCGAGCAGCAACACTTTCGGGTGATTGATGAGCGCCCGCGCGAGTGCGACGCGCTGCGCCATTCCGCCGGAAAGATGATGTGGATACGCGTCGGCGAAACTTTCCAGGCCGACGAGCCGCATGAATTCCTCCACCTCGTGGTGTTTCTCGTTCAACACATGCCTCGCCACCAAACCCGCCTCGATGTTCCGGCGGACGGTGAGCCACGGGAACAGGTTCGGATCCTGGAAGACGAGGCCGCGCTCGGCATTCGGCCCGGTGATCGATTCGGCGCCTACCGTCAGCTCGCCGGAGTCCGGGGAATCGAGACCGGCAATCAGCCGAAGCAAAGTGGATTTGCCACAGCCGCTGGGACCGACCAGCGAAACCAGCTCGCCGGCCGCGAGCGAAAGCGAAATATCCTCGAGCGCCAGACGCCGCGTCGCCGGGTCATCGGGCGCGGGAAAACTTTTCCTGATCTCGCGCACCCGAAGCAATGACGCCGCCATTGCCTCAGGCGCTACCACTTGATCACTCCCTTTTGCCAAACCAGCACGCGGTCGCGCACCTTGAAGAGCACGGTCATGATCGTTGAAAAAAAGGCCGCCATGATGACCAGCGCCGCGAAAACTTTCCCGTATTCGGCCCAGCCCTGGGCCCAGGCGACATACCAGCCGAGACCGGATTTCACGCCGACAGTTTCGGCAACGACCAGCGTCAGGAACGATGCGCCCAATCCCATGAACAACCCGATGAAAATACTTGGGAGCGCCGCCGGAATGGCGACGCGAAAAATCAGGTAGCGCCGTCCCGCTCCGAGGGTGCGCGCGACATCGAGATAGGAAGCGCGCGTGTTTGAAATTCCGGACGCAGTCAACATGGTCACGGGAAACCAGACCGCGAGAGCGATCAGCGCTGCCGCGGAAAAAATCGCGGAAGGTGAGACGACCATGGCGAGCGGAATCCACGCCGTCGCGGGAATCGGGCCCACGACTTTCAACACCGGCATTCCCCAATACCGGACCGGCGACGACCAGCCGATGCAGATGCCGCTGATCAAACCCGCGATGACACCAAGCGCGTAACCACCAAGCAGCAGGATGAGCGAATGCCAGGTGCTGTCGAAAAGGAGCGCGCGATCGTTGATCAGGCTTTGGAACACGCCAGCCGGGCTCGGGAAGTACGGCAGCGGCAGCAACCGGAAACCCGATGTGATCAATTCCCAGGCAACCAGGACCATCAAGGCCGCGGCGAAGATCGGGCCCATCCGCCGCATCCATCGGCGCAAAGACGGCCAGCCCATTTGCGCCGCCGCGAGAATCAGCGAGACCCCCAGCACGCTGCAGAGAAACACAAAGTAGGAGCGCGTTTCCGCCGCTGGCTCCGTCGTGGAAACAAACCAATGGATGCCAAGGCAGATCGCGGTGGCGGCCGTTACGGGCAGCCAAGTGCGGAGCGATGCGGTTCTACTCACTGGCGGCGCCTTGCGCGGCGCGGCTTCCGTCCACACCTGTTCTACTTCTGCGATGCGAGGACCGGTTTCGCTTTGCAACATGACTCCTCAGTGTCGGAGAGAATCAGCTCCGCATACAGGCGAATGTCCTGGTCCGGCGGCACCTGGCCGCCCGCGACTTTCTCCACCTGCAAACTCTCGAGCCACTGGTCCGAAACACCATCGAGATGGACGAAAGCTTTCTTCGCCAATTCGGAAACGTTCGTGCTCGGGCTGAGCATGCCCGCAATTTTCATTTCCGCGGCGGCGGATTGAACGGCCAGGTCCGCGCCGGAAACGCTCGGCACGTAACGGAGGTGGGAGATCGCTACGGTGTTCAGCTCCGGATTCGAAGCGAGATACTTTTTCTCGACCGATAACCGCGCCGCTGCCGCCGGATTTGCCTCGACCCACTTCGCGCCTTTTAGAAGCGCGCGGGTTGCAGCCGCCGATTCTTTCGGGTGCGCGGCGAGATATTTGCCATTCACGATCACCGCGCAGCAGTATTCATCTTTGTAGGGCATGTCCGCAGCCTGGTCGGCCACGTTTCGCACCTTGCCATCGGCCAGGAGCAGGCTGCCGATCGGTTCCGAATCCGCGACGGCATCCACCTCGCCCTTGTCGAGCGCAAGTCCAAGCTCGCCCGCCGGGAAGACGCGCCAGGTTACATCCTTGCTCGCGTCGATCCCATTCGCGCCCAGGACGCGATTCGCAAAAATGAAAGGCGGCGTCCCCATTCCCGGCACCCCGATGCGTTTCCCGCGCAAGTCCTGGACGGTGCGGATATTTCCCTTGGTCGAAGACTGGACGCGCAGACAGCCCTTGTGAATCCCGGCCGTGAACCGCACATCGAGCCCCTGCTCAATCGGTTTCAAAAAATACATCACCAGATGGTGGGTGATATCGAACCCGCCGAGCGCGAGCACATCCTTGTAGTTCGCCCACTCGCATTTCACCATCTCGACTTCGAGACCTTCCTCCTTGAAAAATCCCTTCTCGACCGCGCTGAAGATCGGCGCTTCGCAGGTCAGTCCAATGTAACCGACGCGGATCTTGTTCGACGCGCCGCCGCTGCTGGCGTTCTTACGACAACCAGCCAGGAGCAG
>JBEEHI010000046.1:0-2758 GCA_041167305.1 Verrucomicrobiota bacterium | reverse complement strand
GCCCAGTGAAACTCGAGCGTTTTCCACTTCTGCTCGGTCAATCGCAGCTCGAGCCTTTCGGCAAATTGAAAACACAAACCGCCTTTGCGCCGCCCGGTATTCACCAGAAAATTCATCACCCCGGGCGGCCAGACGACTCTCCATTCTTTTCTTAGGTCGCGTCCGAGCGTGTAAGCAATCTCCGCTAATTGCTGCGCTTCCGCCGGGTCCACGCTCGGCGCAAGCGACGCGATCGCGCCTCGTAACACCGGGTCGTCCGCCGACATGGCAAAGGCAGGATCCTTTTTCCGGGCTTGCGCCCCGGAAGCAAAAACGACGATGGCAAGAAAGACTCCAGCGATCCGGACCCGGCAAGGAACCCAAAGGTAGCGCGACATTAGCGGCATAAGGTATTGCGCAATCCGGCACGTCAAGCGTCCATTGGCTTTGTCATGAAACGATCGAGAACCAGCGCCGGTCTGTTGATGTTTCGAAAATCGCCGCAGGGATTAGAGGTGCTGCTCGCACATCCTGGAGGTCCCTATTTTCGCACCAAGGATGAAGGCGCGTGGACGGTCCCAAAAGGTGAAGCTGCGGAGGGTGAAGAGTTGCTCGCGCGCGCTCGAATAGAGTTTGAAGAAGAGCTGGGCATCGGGGCGCCGGTGACGCCGGACTGGATCTCGCTGGGAAGCGTAAAGCAGAAAGGCGGCAAGATCGTGCATGCCTGGGCGTTTGAAGGCGATTGCCCGCCGGATTTCGTCGCGGCCTCGAACACCTTCGATCTCGAATGGCCTCCGCGCTCGGGACGAATGCAGCAGTTCCCCGAAGTCGATCGCGCCGAATTTTTCTCCATCGACGAAGCGAGGAGAAAGATTAAGGAAGCGCAGATTGCTTTTCTCGATCGCCTGGTCGAAGCCCTCGGAACTTCGTAAGAGCCAATGACCTCGAAACCTCTGTTTCTTTTCGCGCCTGGGGCCGGCGCGCCTTCGTCCCATCCCTGGATGCGCGCCTGGGCGGAGCGGCTCGGCGCCATTGGGGACGTGCGCATTTTCGACTATGATTACATGCGCGAAGGCCGTCGCCGGCCTGATCCCCCAGCATTACTGATCGCCGCGCCTCGCCAGGCGTTACGCGATGCCCGGAAGGATGAGACGCAACCCGTGTTCCTGATCGGGAAAAGCATGGGCGGACGGATCGGTTGCCACGTTGCTCTTGAAGAATCGGTCACGGGTCTCGTCTGCCTCGGGTATCCGCTCTGTGGCGCCGGCGATCCAAAGCGGCTGCGGGATAAAGTGCTGCGCGATCTCCGGACGCCAATCCTTTTCGTGCAAGGAACGCGCGATCCGCTCTGCCCACTCGATCTGCTCGAGAACGTCCGGCGCGAAATGACAGCGCCGAATTTCCTCCACGTCGTTGAAGCCGGCGACCATTCTCTGCAGGTGACAAAGACCCAGCTGAAAAACGCACGGGAAACTCAGGACGAAGTCGATGCGCGCGTGCTAACAGCCATCGCTAAATTTGCAGGGCGTCTCGGCGAGACGCCTCGTTAACTCAGCGCGGACTCTTCTCTTCTTCGTAAACCGTCTGGTTGGTGGTCACGCCGACAGCCGTATTCGTTCCTGCGCAGGAAGCGAAGATCAGGAGAGCGACTACTGCGAATAAGCCCGCGGCGATCGTTCGCATCACGCTCAACTTAGCGGAAGCCAGTTACCCGGCTGCGGCGGCGGTTTTCCATCAATGAGCGACAAGTAGGTGTATTCGTTCAGCAGCCGCTCGTAATCCGACAACAGCTTCATGGCATCGTTCGGCTTGAGCCGATCGCCTTTGATCGCGCCATCGACTTGCGTCTTGAGCAAGCGCATGAGCTCCACCTTGTCCCATTGGGTCATGGCGAGCACTTCACCGATCGTGCTGCCTTCGATGACCTCCTCGATATACCAGCCGAGCTCTTCATCGGCATCGAGGAACACATGCGCCTCGGTCACGCGGCCAAAAAGATTGTGCAGGTCGCCCATGATATCCTGGTAGGCGCCCACCATGAACACTCCGAGATAATAAATCTCGCCGGGCGTAATCCGATGCAGCGGCAGCGTGTATTTCACGTCCTGAAGATCGATGAACTTCGAGACCTTGCCGTCCGAGTCGCAGGTGATATCGACCAGCATGCCATTGCGGTCCGGCGCGGTGGTGAGGCGATGGATCGGCATGATCGGGAACAACTGCCCGAGCGCCCAGTGGTCGAGGAGCGACTGGAACACGGAAAAGTTGCAGATGTATTGGTCGGCGAGAGACGTCTCTAATTCCTTCACTTCCTCAGGCACGTAACGCAGACCGCGATGCATGTTCACGATCTGCTGGGCGAGCTGCCAGTAAACGCAATCGATCTTCGCCTTCGATTCGAGATCGAGGTGACCGAGAGTGAAGGTCTGCTGCGCTTCCTCCTTGATCTGCTGGATGTCGTGTAAACTTTCGAGCCGGTTCCCGCGTTTGAGCCGCTGCTTCACATCGAGAATATCCCGGACGAGCTTGTGGTCTTTCTCGCCGACATCGACCTTCAGCTTCGGGTTCGTTTTCTCGATCGAACTGAAAGCTTCGACGACCAGCACCGAATGATGGGCCACGATTGCGCGCCCTCCTTCGTTCACGATCGCGGGATGAGCGACGCCTTCGGAATCGCAGACGTCCATGATGTTCCAGACAACGTCGTTCGCGTATTCCTGGAGCGAATAATTCGCCGAGCTATCGAAGTCGCTCCGCGATCCGTCGTAGTCGACACCGA
>JBEEHI010000045.1:0-6827 GCA_041167305.1 Verrucomicrobiota bacterium | reverse complement strand
GCTTCCGCGACGCGAAACCGGAAATCGAGAACGAACTGGTCTCCGTTTGAAAACTCGATCTCGGCCGTCTGCGATTTGGCCAGGCGTTCCCGCAAACGTTCGCAGGAGCGCGCCACCTGCGCGTAATCGGCCGCCAGCGCGGTCGATTCCATTTCCGGCGCCACTCGCGGCATCGAGGCCGCACGCAATTCCGGGAAACGTTTGGTCCATCCGATGAGCGGCGCCGTCGCGGAGAACTCCGTCATCGCGAGCAGTAGCGTCGTGCGCGCTCCAATATCTTCGAGCACAACGTCAACGCAGGACCGCCCCCCGTGCCCCGGCAATTGTCCGTTGTTCATTCCGGTCGCCTCGAAGCTGATAAACGGAGAAACTTCGAAGCGACGCTCTTTTCCCAATTCAGCGAGGGCCGCATGCCACCGCCACGCCATCACGCGGCGGGCATCCCACGCGTCGTTATCGCGTATTTCGTCGTGCGGCATGTCCACCATCACGACCGCCGTCTCTCCCGGCTGCGGGTCGAACACGTCGATGAACAGCTTTCGTAGATTCACGATATTCTGTTGCCGCTACGCCATGCAAAAACTGTAGGGCGTCTGTGTCAGACGCCTTATTAGGCGGCGTTTCACAGAAACGCCCTACAATTTAGAAAACCTTCGTGAACCGTTGTGCCCTTTGTGTGAGGACCTCTTACCAGACGTTCACTCGCTCGCTCGCCGGGCGGACCATGGGCGAACCGTCCGGAATATTGAACGCCTTCTGGAATTCGTCGAAGTTCGACAGCGGGATCATCGTGCGGAAGCGGCCCGGCGAATGCGGGTCGGTGTTGAGCCGCAACTTCAGGTCTTCATCGCGTTGGGTGTTGCGCCAGATTTGGGCGTAACCGAGGAAGAATCGTTGTTCCGGCGTGAATCCGTCGATGGTCGGCTGCGGGCCTTTCTTCGCGATCGCTTTCTTGAACGCCATGAACGCGATCTTTACCCCGCCGATGTCCGCGATGTTCTCGCCTTGCGTCAGCTCACCGTTGATGTGCATTCCGGGGAGAGGCTCGGCCGCGGAATATTGTGCGACCACCACCTTGCGCCGCTTGTCGTACTCGTCCGCTGACGCCTTCGACCACCAGTCACGCAGGTTGCCGACCTCATCGAACTGCCGGCCCTGGTCGTCGAATCCGTGCGTCATTTCGTGGCCGATCACCGCGCCCATGCCGCCGTAATTCACCGCGTCGTCCGCCTTTGGATCGAAGAAGGGCGGCTGCATGATGCCGGCCGGGAACACGATCTCGTTCATGTTCGGGTTGTAGTAAGCGTTCACCGTCGGCGGCGACATGCCCCATTCCATGCGATCCACCGGTTTGCCGATCTTCTTCATCAACCGGTCCACTTCGAAGATGTCCCCGCGCATCACGTTTTGCGCATACGAGGTGCGATCGATCTTCAGCGCGGAGTAATCGCGCCATTTATCCGGGTAACCGATCTTCACCTGAAACGCGGCCAGTTTCTTCAACGCCTGGTCCTTCGTTGGCTGGTCCATCCAGTCCAGGGTCTTGATGCGTTCGGCCAGCGCTTCCTTGAGATTGTTCACCATCTCCAGCGCGCGCGCCTTTGCTTCCGGCGGGAATTTCTCCGTCACGTAAAGTTTGCCGAGCGCTTCGCCCAGTTCGTCGTCCGTCTTGGCCACCACCCGTTTCCAGCGCGGCTTGATTTGTTTCGTCCCGCGCAAGGTCGCTTCGAAAAAGCGGAAGCTCTCGTTCACGAAATCGCTCGAAAGCGAAGGCGCCATGTCCTTGATCAGGTGCCAGCGCAGATACGGCTTCCAATCATCCACCGCCGTCGTCTTAAAAACGTCGTTCGCCGCCTTGAAGAAATCCGGCTGGCCGACGTTGATGTCGCCGGGGTTCGTGAGCTTCAACTCCTTAAGGTAATCGGCCCAGTTCCAGTCCGGCGTCATCGCCTGGAGTTCCGCCAGCTTCATTTTGTTGTAATTCTTCTGCGGATCGCGCAGCTCCACGCGGGTCCGGGCTGGCTTCGCGAGCGAAGTCTCCAACGCCATGATCTTCTTCGCGTCGTTCGCCGCCTGGTCCGCCGGGGCGCCGGCGAGGGTCAGCATTTTCGTCACGTGCTCGACGTATTGGTCGCGGATCTTTTTCGAGGGCTCGTCCTCTTTGGTGTAGTAATCGCGGTCCGGCAGACCGAGCCCGCCCTGGTAAGCCTGGGCGATGACTTTCGTGCTGTCCTTATCGTCCTGGCCGGAAATGAAAAAGAAGAAGGCATGCAGCCCCATCGAATGGAATCGGCCGATCTCCTTCAGCACATCCTTCCGATCTTTCATCGCGTCGATCTTCTTGAACTCGTCCTGGAGCGGCGTCGCCTTGGCGGCGTCGACCGCAGTTTCGTTCATCCCGCTCGCGTAGAAGTCGCCCACTTTTTGGACGTCGGCGGAAGAAGCGGCTGACTTGTCGGTCTTGGGTTTCTTGGAATCATTCGGCGCGGTTCCGCCCGACGCTTTCTCAGAGATTTCGTGGAGAGCGTCGTTATTCTTTTCCGCCAGCTCGTTGAACGAAGCCCAGCGCGAGAACTCCGGCGGGACCGGGTTGTTCTTAATCCAGCCGCCATTCGCGAAGAGATAAAAGTCGTCGCCCGGTTTCACGGAGGTATCCATGTTCTTGGGATCGAGCGGCGGCGGGTTCTTATCGACCTGCGGCTTCGCAGCCGTGTCGCTCGAAGTGTTCGGCGCGATCGTCGGGCTCTGGCCGGCGGCCGGAGGCGGACTTTGCTCCGCCGGCTTCTTGCCGGGTTCCTTAACGGTGGGTGGCTTGTCCGCGTCTTTGGTGGCGGGCGATTTGTTCGGTTCGGTTTGCGCGAGCAGAGGGCCGGCTGCCAGCAAACCAGTGATCAAGAGAGCGATCGGCTTAAACATCGGACACGAAACGTTGAAACCCGCACCTTGTCCACTCCCTTCCTCCTCTTGCTCTCTCGTTCCCAAACTCGGTTTGGGAATGACATTGTCCCGGCAACTCTGTTGCCCCAGCGCCGAAACGGAGTTTCGAAGACAATCGCGTTCCCAAACAGAGTTTGGGAACGAGGAGATGAACGGTCCCGCGACTGCGGGGTCAGGCCGTCTCCAAATTTTTGAACGCCCCCGCACCCGCCCGTCTCCAACCCCGTATCCGATACCGTTATGGCACCTATCTTGCGCCTTTGTAATTAATGACCGCCCCGCGATTCTTACCCATTCTCCTCGCCGGCGTTCTCTCGCTCTCACTCGCGCCGGTTTCGTTCGCGAAATCCAAGGCGTCCTCCAAGTCTTCCACGAAATCCAAACCTTCCGCCACCCCCGCGGCGAAACCGTCGCCGACTCCAAACAATAACGACTGGCGCGTCATCAAGGTCGGCCCGCGCGATTATCTCAGCGTCGATAACATCGCGAAGTTCTACGGCCTCATCGGCAACGTCGATTCCACCGGTAAGACGGTCGTCCTCAACAACGGCCGCAACATGCTCCAGGTCACGCTGGACAGCCGCGAAGCGATCGTGAACGGCATTCGCAACTGGTTCTGCTTCCCGGTCATCGCGCAGGACAACAAATTCCTCGTCTCCCGCATCGACCTCGCGAAAACCATCGAGCCCCAGCTTCGCCCGACGATGATTCAGCGCAGCGGCAAGGTCACCACCATCGTCCTCGATCCCGGCCACGGCGGATTCGACAAAGGCGCGGCGAATGCGTTCGGCAACGAGAAATCCTTTGCGCTCGATGTCGCCCGCCAGCTTCGCCCGCTCCTCCAGGCGAAAGGCTTCAAGGTCGTCATGACCCGTGAGAACGACGTCTTCATTCCGCTCGAAGTCCGCGCCCGGATCGCCAACGCCACCAAGGATTCGATCTTCGTCAGCATCCATTTCAACGCCACTGGATCAAACCCGAACGCCACCGGGTTCGAGATTTTCTCGCTCACCCCGCGCGGCGCGCCTTCCACTAACGACGACTCGCTCGCGCTCCATTTCGTCAACATGCAGGCCGGCAGCCCGATGGAAGCGCAGAGCTTCGAGCTCTCCGCCGCCGTTTACCATTCCATGCTCGGCCACTTCCAGGAGTTCGATCGCGGGATCAAACGGGCGCGGTTCGCCGTCCTCCGTCGCACCAATGTCCCGGCAATCCTCGTCGAAGGCGGTTTCGTCAGCGAAGCTGGCGACAGTAAACGCATCGCCGATCCCGCCTGGCGCAAACAGCTCGCTGAATCTCTCTGCATCGGCATCGAGAACTACCGGAACCTCGTCGAGAAAAAACAGCGCCCCATGCTCGTCGCTGAGTATCGCGCTCAGGCTGCCGGCGAAATCACCGTCGTCGATCTCATGATGCCGCCCGCGAAGCTGGACAGTTCGCCCGCTCCGGCGATCATTCCGGTCACGAACCCAGCCCCGACACCCACGACCGATCTCACCCCGGATCCGTATCAGGAACCGTAACTGTAGCCGCCTCGCTGTGTCGAGGCGTCTTTGCGCGGCGACACAGCGCCGCGGCTACATCTCCAAGACCATTCTCGCTTTGGCATTGACCCCATCAGCGCCGCCCATCATTCTCGGGCTGAACAGACTTAACAGAAAGAACTTATGAAAAGATTCATCACCTATTCGGTAGCGGTGTTTTTTGCGATGACCGTTATCGGTCTCGCCGGCGCGGACGAGGACGCGATCCAAGCCAAGGAAAAGGCGGCCTGGCAGGCGTTCAAAGACAAAAAGGGCGACGACTTCAAGAAGGTTGTCGATAAAGACTTTCGCGGAGTTTACGCCGAGAGCATTGCCAATATGGATACGGAATTGGCCGACATGAAGAAGTGGGACATGAAATCGTTCGCCATCAGTGATTACAAAACGTTCTCTGATGAAAAGGACGTCATCGTCTCCACATACGTCGTAAAGCTCGAGGGCACCTATGATGGCAAGGACGCTTCCGGCACGTTCAACGCCGGATCCGTTTGGAAAAAGGAAGGCAGCGATTGGCTGGCGATTTTCCACACGAACGTGAAACAGGAAGCAGCCGCGAAGAAGTAGTCCGAGTTCGCATCTTCGTTTTGTAGGGCGTTTCTGTGAAGCGCCACACCGCGGGAATGGCGTCTGACACAGACGCCCTACAATCATTTTCCACTTTCGCCTTCCGCCTTCTTCCTCTAGCGTTAGCGAAACAGCGGGGGAGCCGAAACGGCTGAGACGTCCTGGACGAACCCCTTGAACCTGATGCGGGTAATTCCGCCGAAGGGAGCGAGGTAGCGGTAGGATTTTTCAGCCATGCGTTTTCCCGCGCATGGCTTTCATTTTTTCCAATGTCTCCTTTCTTCAACTGGTCACTGGTCACTCGTCACTGGTCACTTTCCTTATGATCGCACCCAAAGATTCCATCGAACCGCAAAATTCCGACGCGCCGCTACCGAACTCCCGCAAGGTTTACGTCCCCGGCGAACTTCATCCCAGCCTCCGCGTCCCCTTCCGAGAAATTTCCCTCGCCCCGACGAAAACAATGTCCGGCGAGATCGAAGTAAACGAACCCGTTCGCGTCTACGACACCAGCGGCCCCTGGGGCGACGCCGACCAAAAGATCGACGTGGAAGAAGGTCTCTCTGCGTTGCGTGCGCAATGGATTCGCGATCGCGCGGATGTCGAAGAGATCGAAGGCCGCGCCGTTACTCCGATCGACGATGGCTATTTGTCCGACAAACACGCCGCGAGCTCGAACGGCAAGAATGGAAAGCCATCCTCTATCCTCCATTCTCCATCCTCGCCCGCGCGCAAGCCTCTCCGCGCTAAGAACGGCAACGCCGTCACGCAACTAGCCTACGCGCGGCGCGGCATCATCACTCCAGAAATGGAATACATCGCCATCCGCGAGAATATGCGCGCTGTAGCTGTAGCGGCGGACCGCCGAAACGGGGAAGGGGATCGGCGCTCACAGAGCGCCGCTACAGGGGAAATCGCCCGCAACGATCTCCGCCACCAGCACCCCGGCGAATCCTTCGGCGCGAACGTTCCGCGCGAAATCACTCCCGAATTCGTGCGGGCAGAAGTCGCCCGCGGCCGCGCCATCATCCCATCGAACATCAACCACCCCGAATCCGAGCCGATGATCATCGGCCGCAATTTCCTCGTAAAAATCAACGCCAACATCGGCAACAGCGCCGTCGCGTCGTCGATCGAGGAGGAAGTCGAGAAAATGCGTTGGGCCACCAAATGGGGCGCCGACACCGTGATGGACCTCTCCACCGGCAAAAACATCCACGCCACCCGCGAATGGATCATTCGCAATTCGCCCGTGCCCATCGGCACCGTGCCGATCTATCAGGCGCTCGAAAAAGTCGGCGGCCGTGCCGAGGAACTGACTTGGGAAATCTATCGTGACACGTTAATCGAACAGGCAGAGCAGGGTGTGGACTATTTTACGGTCCATGCCGGCGTGCTTTTGCGTTACATCCCAATGACTGCACGCCGCGCCACCGGCATCGTTTCGCGCGGCGGCTCGATCATGGCCAAGTGGTGCCTCGCCCATCACCAGGAAAGTTTCCTCTACACAAAGTGGGACGAGATCTGCGAGATCATGGCCGCCTACGACGTTAGCTTCTCGATCGGCGACGGTCTCCGGCCCGGCTCCATCGCCGATGCGAACGACGAAGCGCAGTTCGCCGAGCTGTTCACGCAAGGCGAGCTGACCCAGCGCGCCTGGAAACAGCACGTGCAGGTCATGAACGAAGGCCCCGGCCACATCCCCATGCACATGATCAAGGAGAACATGGAGAAGCAGCTCGAGTGGTGTGACGAAGCGCCGTTCTACACCCTCGGCCCGCT
>JBEEHI010000044.1:0-4885 GCA_041167305.1 Verrucomicrobiota bacterium | reverse complement strand
GAATTGGAAACAAAGCAGTCGAGATTCCCGACAAGGTGAAGGTGAACATCGGCAACGATGGCGCCGTGGCCGTGGAAGGACCGAAAGGGAAGCTGCAATGGACGTTGCCGCGCGAGATCAAGGCGAGTGTGAAAGACAATCGCGTCTCGCTCGTGCGCGATGCGGAGACGCGGAGCGTCAAGGCGTTACACGGCCTCTCGCGCAGCCTGGTCCACAACATGGTCCAGGGCGTGAGCGAAGGATTTTCGAAGAACCTCGAGATTGAAGGCGTCGGTTTCAAGGCCGCGGTCCAGGGATCGAACTTGAACCTCAGCCTGGGCAAATCGCACCCGATCCTGTTCCCGATCCCGAAAGATATTAAGATCGTCGTGACCGAAAACACGAAGCTCTCCATCACTGGCATCGACAAGAAAATGGTCGGCCAGGTCGCGGCGGATATTCGCCGGTATTACCCGCCGGAGCCTTACAAGGGCAAGGGCGTGCGTTACGCCGGCGAAGTGGTGCGGCGCAAGGAAGGCAAAACCGTTCAATAGTTATGGCACTGCGCGATCGTAAAATTATCCGGCACCGGATTCACACCCGGATCAGGAAACGCGTCAGCGGGACGGCGGAACGTCCGCGTCTGGCCGTGCATTTCTCGGGCAAACATGTTTACGCGCAGGTCATCGATGACGACGCGGGCAAGACCCTCGTTTCGGCAGCGACGACTGAAGAAAAGATCGGCGGCAAAAAGACCGGCGCGAACCGCGCTTCGGCGGAGAAAGTCGGCAAAGCGATCGCGGAACGATTGCTTTCGAAGAAGGTCGAGAACGTGGTTTTCGATCGGGGCGGTTTTCTCTATCACGGAAAAGTGAAAGCCCTCGCGGACGCGGCCCGCGAAGGCGGACTCAAATTTTAGAACATCATGGCACAGCAACACAGCGGCGGCGGACGACGGCAGGAACGCCAGACAGACAAGAGCTCAGCGGCACGGGGTGATACAACCGAGAAGGTCGTGTTCATCAATCGTTGCGCGAAGGTCGTGAAGGGCGGCCGCCGGTTCAGCTTCAGCGCGCTCATTGTCGCGGGCGATCACGATGGCCAGGTGGGCGTCGGGTTCGGCAAAGCGAACGAAGTGGCGGAGGCGATCCGGAAAGCTTCCGACGCAGCGCGCAAATCGATGGAGAAAATGTCGCTGCACGGAAATACGATTCCGCACGAGACGATCGGGGAATTTGGCGGCGGCCGCGTTTTGTTGCGGCCAGCGTCGCCGGGGACCGGCGTCATTGCCGGCGGCGGCGTCCGTGCGGTGGTGGAAGCGGTTGGAATTCGCGATGTGCTCGCGAAATCGCTCGGCTCGAGCAATCACTCCAACGTGGTCAAGGCGACGATCGCGGCGCTGCGGGCGTTGCGCCGGCGCGATGAAATTTTGAAGTCCCGCGGCATTCGCGTGACTGAACCAAAGGAAGCGGCGCAGTCATGATCCGCCTTCATAACATGCGGACGCGGCCCGGCTCGAAACACCGGGTGAAACGCCTCGGCTGCGGCGAAAGCTCCGGCCACGGAAAGACCAGCGGCAAAGGCCACAAAGGCCAGAAGGCCCGCTCCGGCGGCAGCATCCGGCTCGGATTCGAAGGCGGCCAGATGCCGCTGATCCGGCGTTTGCCCAAGCGCGGGTTCAACAACGCCGCCTTCCACAAGAATTACGCGATCGTGAACCTGAGCGACCTGGCTTCCTTCAAAGAGGGAACCGTCGTGAACGAGCAGATCCTCCGCGAAGCGAAGCTGCTGCGCGGGAACGGCGCCGGACTGAAGATCCTTGGAGACGGCGAGCTGAAGCACGCGCTGACCATCGAAGCCGATAAGATCAGCACATCGGCCCGCGAGAAGATTGAGAAAGCGGGCGGCAGCGTGACGTTGCGGCAAAAACCTGTTCAGGGTCCGCGCGATGCGGAGGAGACGGCGCCAGCGACGGAGACCGTCGATACCGAATCGACGGCCAAGCCAAAAGCGAAGAAGGCGAAAAAGCCGGCGGCGGCGAAGAAGAAATCGCCGGCGAAAGCCTCAGCGAAGAAGAAACCGCGGAAGAGCTAACGCCTTGCGGTTAACCCACCAGTTTTAGTCGATGGTTTCGGCGTTTTTAAACACGGTCAAGATACCGGAGCTGCGACGGCGCATCTTGTTCACGCTGGCCATCATCGTGATCGTGCGCCTCGGCGCGGCGATCCCGACGCCGGGCGTTAACCAGGCGGTAATCCAGGAATGGTTCCGGACTTCGCTCACGGAGAAACAGGGCGGCAACATCGCCGCGCTCTTCAATCTGTTTAGCGGCGGCGCGCTCGAAAACTGCGCGATTTTTTCGCTCGGCATCATGCCCTACATCAGCGCGTCGATCATGATGCAGCTGCTCACGGCGGTGATCCCGCAGCTCGGACGTCTGGCCAAGGAAGACGGGGGCCGACAGAAGATCATGCAATACACGCGGTATGCGACCGTGGTGCTTTGCCTGGTCCAGGGCTGGTTGCTATCCGTTTCCTTCCAGCATCCGGAGATGTATCAGACGATGCTGCCCGGCATCATGGACACGGTTCACAGGCTTGGGATCGAGCTTGTCGATAATCCGGGCATGAGTTTCAACATCATCACGTCAATATCGTTGACCACGGGCACGCTGTTTTTGATGTGGCTCGGCGACCAGATCACCGAGCGCGGCATCGGCAACGGCATTTCATTGATCATTACGATCGGTATCGTAGCGCGCCTCCCCGCGGCTCTCGCGCAGGCCTGGAAGACGTTCGTCCCCTCGGCGGCGACTGGAGCGAGCCCCGCGAGTCCGTTCATCCTCGTGATGATGATCGCGTTCTTGTTTCTCGTGATCGCGGCGGTAATCGCGGTGACCCAGGGCGTGCGCAAGGTCACGGTGCAATACGCGAAGCGCGTCGTTGGCCGTAAGATGTACGGCGGACAAACCCAATACATGCCGTTGAAAGTGAATTACGCGGGCGTTATGCCGATCATCTTCGCGTTCGCCCTGCTCCTGTTTCCGGCCACGATCGTCGGCTACGTCGGGAAGAACAGCCCGATCGCGGCCAAGATCGTCGGCGCGCTCAACAACGGCTGGCCGCACTACCTGGTTCTGGCGGCGATGATTTTCTTCTTCAGTTATTTCTGGGTGGCCACGCAGTTCCAGCCGTCCCAAATCGCGGACGACCTGAAGAAATACGGCGGCTACATCCCCGGTGTTCGGCCAGGAAAGCCGACGGCGGATTTCCTCGATTACACGATGACGCGGTTGACGTTCGCCGGCGCGATTTTCCTTACAGGGATCGCAATCTTGCCGACTCTGCTCAGCCGAGGACTCAATGTCCCACAGATCACGGCCCAGTTTTTCGGCGGCACCAGTTTGCTAATCATCGTCGGTGTTATTCTCGACACGATGCGGCAGGTGGAGACACACCTGATTCAACGGCACTACGATGGGTTCCTGCGCAAGGGGCGGATCCGCGGCGGGCGTTTCGATCGCGCGAGCTATGCGCGGGGTGACGCGGCCCGGGACACGACGTTGATGTGGCTCTACGTCGGCATCGCGATCATTGTCATCGGTGGCGTGGCGGTTTTCGTTTACGGGCGCTAAGTGAAAAGGCGACTCGTGCTTCTCGGCGCGCCGGGTTCCGGAAAAGGAACCCAGGCCGAAATGATCACGCGGCATTTTGGAGTTCCGGTCACGTCCCCGGGAGCGATTCTACGGCGAGAGGTGGAACTGGGCACGCTGCTAGGAATCGAGACGGCGGAAAATACGAAACACGGCGAACTCGTCCCGGACAAGATCATCATCGATTTGATTGAAGACTGGGTTCGGCTCCACGGCGCGGCCGGATTCGTGTTCGACGGGTTTCCGCGCACGATCCCGCAGGCAGAAGCGTTGCAGGGTATTTTGCAACGACATCGGACCCCGTTGGATCTTGCGGTCTGGCTCGATGTCTCGGCCGCGACAATCAAGGACCGCATCTTGCATCGACTGCAATGCCAGTCGTGCGGGTTTACGACCAGCGAAGGGGCCGCCACCTTTTCCGAGCGCGCGATTTGCCCCTACTGCGATGGACACCTTATCCGGCGCACAGACGATGATGCTTCGGTCCTTGAAACCCGACTGTCGGAATTCAATTCCAAGACGGAACCGTTGGCCAACTACTACGAGAAGCTGAGCGTGCTGCGGAAGGTGGATGGAAATCGCGATCGCGACGCGGTCTTCGCCGACATCTCGCGGTTGATCGAGCAATCCGCATGATTCCGATTAAGAGCCCGAAAGAAATTGATAAAATGCGGCAAGCCTGCCGCACCGCTAGCGAGGTCCTCGAACGCGTAGTGGATCTCGTTCGGCCCGGAATTTCTACGAAGGAAGTCGACCAGGCCGCGGCGGATCTGATGGCGGAAGCCGGCGTGCAAAGCGCATTTCTCGGCTATCGGCTCGGGCATCGTGTTTTTCCGGGGAACATCTGCATTTCACTGAACGACGAGATCGTGCACGGCATCGGCAGCCAGCGGCGGATCCAGTATGGCGATATCGTGAAGCTCGATATCGGTGTGATCCAGGACGGCTGGGTGGGGGACACAGCGTTCACCGTCGCGGTGGGGATGATCGACGAGCGGACAGAGCGGTTGCTCCGCGTCACTGAGACCGCGCTGCGGCGCGCCATTGAAACGATGCAGGAAGGCGTCCGGCTCGGCGATGTCTGCGCGACCATTGAGGAAATCGCGACGCGCGAAAGTTTCAACGTCGTGCGGGAATTTGTCGGGCACGGTGTCGGGCGCAAACTGCACGAGGAGCCGCAGGTGCCGAACTACGGTCGGCGCGGGAGCGGCCCGCGGTTGAAGGCCGGGATGACGCTGGCGATCGAGCCGATGA
>JBEEHI010000043.1:0-8918 GCA_041167305.1 Verrucomicrobiota bacterium | reverse complement strand
ATGGCGACGCGCGGCACCCGTTCGATCTGGAGGAGCGGACGGCGACGTTTGGTGAAGCGGTAATTCGATTCGTAAAGAAGATCCCGCGCAATCCAGGGAACGATCGGCTAGTCGGCCAGCTTGTCGGCTGCGGGACGAGCATTGGCGCGAACTACTGTGAGGCGAATGAAGGCGTTTCGAAAAAAGATTTCCGGAACACAATCGGGCGCTGCGTGAAAGAAGCCAAAGAGACGAAATACTTCCTGCGCCTGATCGCCGCCGCTGAACCTCGGCTCGCGGAACAAGCTCGCGCCTTGTATCGCGAAGCGAAAGAATTGCACCTAATCTTTGCGAGTATGTTCCGGCGATGACACGACGCGCTTGTTTGAAGTTTGTTGCTTGGAGCTTCTCTGGAGCTTGGTGCTTGGAGCTTGGTGCTTTCCCATGATTCCCTGTCCTGTCTTCATCAACGGCGAATGGCGGAATCTTTCCGGTGTCGCCACCTCCCCGGTCTTCAATCCATCACGCGGCGAAACGATTGCGGAAGCGCCGATGGGCGGCGCGGAGATGGTGGACGAAGCGGTTGAATCGGCGGCGGCCGCATTTCCCGCCTGGCGGGAGACACCGCCGGTGGAACGGGCGCGGGTTTTCTTTCGTTACCGGCAGTTGGTCGAGGAAAACTTCGATCGGATTTGCCAGAGCGTGACGCGGGAGCACGGGAAAACTTTGGCCGAAGCGCGCGGCAGCGTTT
This sequence comes from Verrucomicrobiota bacterium, assembly GCA_041167305.1. Classification (GTDB taxonomy): domain Bacteria; phylum Verrucomicrobiota; class Verrucomicrobiia; order Chthoniobacterales; family UBA10450; genus AV80. The sequence goes on along the minus strand of JBEEHI010000043.1, from coordinate 8,188 downwards.
ATCGCGGGATCGAGAACATCGAGTACGCCTGCGGCGTTCCGACGCTGCTCATGGGCGACACGCTCGAGAATCTGGCGCGCAGTGTCGATTGCGAGACGATGCTTCAACCGCTGGGCGTTTGCGTCGGGATCACGCCGTTCAATTTCCCGGCGATGGTGCCGATGTGGATGTTCCCGCTCGCGATCGCTTGCGGTAACACCTTCGTCCTGAAACCGAGCGAGAAAGTTCCGCTTACCGTCGTGATGATTATCGAGCTGCTCGAGAAAGCGGGACTGCCCAAAGGCGTGCTCAATCTTGTGCACGGCGGGCGCGAATGTGTAGACGCGTTGCTCACGCATCCGAAGGTGAGAGCGATTTCGTTCGTCGGTTCATCGCCGGTCGCCAAGCACATTTTCGAAACCGGGACGCAACACGGAAAACGCGTGCAGGCCAACGGCGGCGCGAAAAATTATATCGTGATCATGCCCGACGCCGATATGTCGCAGACTGTCGAGGCGCTTTCGACCGCGGCGTTCGGCTGCGCCGGTGAACGCTGCATGGCTGGCTCGACCGCGATTACCGTCGGCGCCGCTGCGGATCGGCTCCTGCCGTCCCTCGTCCAAGCCGCGCGCGCGATTCGCGTCGGCCCGACCGACGTGGAGATGCAGCCCGACATGGGCCCGGTCATCACCGCGCAACATCGCGACCGCGTGGCGAGTCTCGTGGCGAGCGGCGAAAAGGAAGGCGCGAAAGTGATTTGTGACGGGCGCGGCGCCCGCATCGAGAGCGCCCCGAACGGTTTTTACATGGGCGCCACGATCATCGACCAGGTCCGCGACGAGATGACGCTGGCGCGCGAAGAAGTTTTCGGCCCGGTCCTGAACGTGATGCGGATGGACGACCTCGATCACGCCATCGAGCTCGCGAATAAATCAGCCTACGGAAACGGCGCCGCGATCTTTACGCATTCCGGCAAAGCCGCCCGCGAATTCAAACACCGCGTCAAAGCCGGCATGGTCGGAATCAACGTCGGCGTGCCCGCGACCATGGCGATGTTCCCGTTCACCGGCTGGGACGATTCGTTCTACGGCGATCTGCACATTCAGGGAAAAGAAGGCGTGCAGTTTTACACCCAGCAGAAAGTAGTGACGACGCGGTGGTTTGGGGATGGAGTGGGAGATGTGTGGAAAAAATGAAGCACCAAGCATCAAGCTCCAAGCTCCAGAGAAACATCAAACACCAAACACCAACGCCGCCGCGTGACTTCGGGAGCTTCGCTGTTTGGAGCTTCTCTGGTGCTTGGAGCTTGGTGCTTCGTGCTTTTTCCCGATGAGTTTGCTCATAAAGGGTGGCGAAATCGTCACCGGCACGGAACACTACATCGCGGACATCTTCTGCGAGCACGACCGCATCACGCACATCGACCGGAACATTGAGCCGCCGTCCGGCGCGGAGGTAATCAATGCGAGCGGGAAATATGTCTTCCCGGGATTCATCGATCCGCATGTCCACATCTATCTGCCGTTCATGGGGACGTTCTCGAAGGATACTTACCAGACCGCAAGCAAGGCGGCGCTCGTGGGCGGCACGACGACGATGATCGAGATGGTTTGCCCTTCGCGCGACATGAGCGCGGCGGAAGGCTTCCGGCTTTGGCAGGAACAGGCGGACGGAAAATCGGCGTGTGATTACACCTATCACATGGGCGTCACGCGCTTCGACGAGGAGAACGCGAAGCAGCTCCGCGAGATCGTGGCGGCCGGCATTAGCTCCTTCAAAATTTTCCTGGCCTACAAAGGGGCGTTTGGGATCGACGACGCGGAACTTTATCACACGCTGAAGCTGGCGAAGGAACTCGGCGTGATCGTGACCGCGCATTGTGAGAACGAAACGCTCGTGGCGGAACGACAGAAAGAATTGGTCGCGGCCGGGAAAACCGAGCCGGGAGAGCATCACGAAAGCCGGCCGCCGCGCGTTGAGGCGGAAGGCGTTCATCACCTGATGACGTTCGCCGAGCTGACCGGCGCGCACGTTTACATCGTGCACCTGAGCTGCGACGAAGCGTTGCGGGAAGCGCTCGCGGCACGGCATCGTGGCGTGAACGTCTCGATCGAGACGCTGATTCAATATCTCGTGCTCGATAAAACGGATGCGGAGCGCCCCTCATTCGAAGGCGCGAAGTTCGTCATGTCACCGCCGCTGCGCGACAAGAGCAATCAGCCGGTGCTTTGGAATGGGTTGAGCAGCGGCGAGATTCAAACCGTCGCGACCGATCACGCGCCCTTCGATTTCAAAACCCAGAAGCCGATGGGCCGGGACGATTTCACGAAGATTCCCAACGGCATTCCGTCGCTCGAAGATCGGGTGAACCTGCTTTTCACTCATGGCGTGAAGGCCGGGAAACTGGACCTGCACACCTTCGTGAACGTCGCGAGCACGAACGCGGCGAAGACGTTCGGGTTGTTCCCGCGCAAGGGCGCGATCCAGATCGGCGCGGATGCCGACCTGGTCGTCTATGATCCCGATTATCGCGGCAAGATTTCCGCGAAGACGCAGTCGATGAATGTCGATTACAGCGCGTTCGAAGGCTGGGAGATCGAAGGCCGACCGGACGTGGTCACCGTGCGCGGCGAAGTCGCGGTGCGGGACGGAAAGTTCGTCGGCACGATCGGCCGCGGGCGGATGTTGAAGCGCGAGCCGGCTCATTTCTAACAATCCTGCTCCTGATCATGATCATGCTCCTGATCCCCTTCGGAAGTGTTAGAGCAGGATTAGGATCACGATCAAGAGCATGAGCATGAGTGCTTCGCCGGACGCGCCCGACGTCGAGGTCTCGATCGAGATCGAGCACTCGACGCTCTACAACAAAGACCTCGCGCCGGTCCCAAAATCCCGCCGCACCTGGGGAGTCGGCAGTTTCGCCGCGCTTTGGATCTCGATGTCGGCCTGCATTCCGACCTACATGCTCGCCTCCTCGCTTATCGGCGGCGGAATGAACTGGTCGCAGGCCATCCTCACCATTTTCCTCGGCAACCTGATCGTCGTCGTCCCGATGATCCTGAACGCGCATGCCGGCACTCGCTACGGGATCCCCTTCCCTGTCCTGTGCCGCGCCTCGTTCGGCACGCGCGGCGCCAACGTTCCCGCGCTCATGCGCGCGTTCGTCGCCTGCGGCTGGTTCGGGATCCAGACCTGGATCGGCGGCGCGGCGATCTACAAAATCCTCGGGGTCTTTTTCCCCAGCCTAACGACAGCAGGCGCACCGGCATTCCTCGGCATCACGCTCGCGGAGTTTGTCTGCTTCCTCTTCTTCTGGGCCATCAACATGTTCGTCGTTTACAAAGGCATCGAGTCGATCCGGTTCCTGTTGAACATCAAGGCGCCCCTGCTGATCGCGCTCGGTTTGCTGCTGCTCGCCTGGGCCTATCGGAATGCTGGCGGATTCGGTCCCATCCTCGCGCAACCGTCCGCGTTCGATCCTGGCCAGCCCAAGGCCGGCCAGTTCTGGTCCTTCTTCGTTCCCGGTTTGACCGGCATGATCGGTTTCTGGGCGACGCTCTCGCTCAACATTCCCGACTTCTCGCGTTACGCGCGCAGCCAGCGCGACCAGATCGTCGGACAAGCGCTCGGCCTGCCGCTGACGATGGCCCTCTATTCGTTCATCGGCGTGGCGGTGACTTCCGCGACGACGATCATCTACGGCAAAACGATCTGGGATCCCGTGGATGTCCTGACGAAATTCACGAACCCGATCGTTCTTGTCATCGCGATGTTTGCGCTCTGTCTGGCGACGCTCGCCACGAACATCGCCGCGAACGTCGTCAGTCCCGCCAACGATTTTGCGCATCTGGCGCCGCACAAGATTTCGTTTCGAATCGGCGGATTAATTACCGGAATCATCGGCGTGCTGATGATTCCGTGGAAGTTGGTCGCCGATCCGTCCGGTTACATCTTCACGTGGCTCGTCGGTTACAGCGCGCTGCTCGGGCCGATCGGCGGAATCATGATCGCCGATTACTTCGTCATCCGGCGGCAGCGATTAAACGTGAACGCGCTTTATCAGCGCGACGGCGAGCATTGTTACACGAACGGTTTCAGCATCGTCGCGCTGGTCGCGTTGTTCGCCGCGATCCTTCCGAACCTTCCCGGCTTCCTCGTGACGGTGACGTGGATCGACGCCAGAAGCGTCCCGGCGTTTTTCGTCACGCTCTACAGCTACGCGTGGTTTGTCGGATTCGGAATTGCCTTCACCCTCTACATCGCGTTGCGGAAGATCACGCCCAATTTTTAGGGCGTCTGTGTCAGAAGCCTTCGAAAGCGGTGGCGTTTCACAGAAACGCCCTACAAAATGATTCCGACATGAACACGCTCGAGCTTCCGCCATTCGATCACCAGCCTGCCGCCTACAAAGGCCCTTCCGCCGACGAAGTCCTGCGGTTGCGCCGGGAATTTCTGAACCCGGGAATTTTCCTCTACTACAAAAAGCCGATCATGCTGGTGGAAGGAAAAATGCAATACGTCTGGGACGACCAGGGCCGGCGTTATCTCGACGCGCTGGGCGGCATCGTCACGATCAGCGTCGGGCATTGTCATCCCGAGGTCGTCGAAGCGGCGCGCAAACAGAACGAATTGCTCCAGCATTCGACGACGATTTATCTGCATCCGAACATCGCGCTCTACGCGGAGAAGCTGGCGGCGAAAATGCCGGGGGACCTGAAGGTCTGTTATTTCGTCAACTCAGGTTCGGAAGCGAACGATCTCGCGCTGCTCCTGGCGCGCGCCTACACCGGCAACTACGACATGATCGCGTTGCGCAACGCCTATCACGGCGGCAACGCCTCCGGGATGGGCCTGACCGCGCATGCGACCTGGAAATTCAACACGCCTCACAGCTTCGGCGTTCATCATGCCATGACGCCCGATCCGTTCCGCGGCTACTGGGGCCGCGACGATGCGGACGCGGGACGCAAGTATGCAGACGACGTGAAGAACCTGATCGACTACGCCACGCCGGGGCAGGTGGCCGGCTTCATTGCGGAATCGATCCAGGGTGTGGGCGGCTGCGTGGTTTTTCCGGACGGATATCTCAAGCACGTCTACGAACACGTGCGCGCGGCTGGCGGCGTTTGCATCGCGGATGAAGTGCAGGCGGGTTTCGGCCGGACCGGCTCGCACTACTGGGGATTCGAAACGCAGGATGTGGTGCCGGACATCGTTTGCATGGCGAAAGGGATCGGGAATGGCGCGCCACTCGGTGCGGTGGTGACGACGCCGAAGATCGCGCAAGCATTATCGCAACGGATCCATTTCAATACGTTCGGCGGCAATCCGATCGTGTGTGCGCAAGGCATGGCGGTGCTCGATGTGATCGACCGGGAAAAGTTGCAGGCGAATTCGCTCACGATCGGGAACTACTTGTTAGGCGGATTGAATCGCCTGAAGGAAAAGCACAATTTGATCGGCGACGTTCGCGGCAAGGGGCTGCTGCTCGGGATCGAGCTGGTGAAAGATCGCGACACGAAAGAACCGGCGAAGGTAGAGTGCGCTGCGGTGTTGGAAGCATGCAAGGACATGGGCCTGTTGCTGGGCAAAGGCGGCTTGCAAGGCCAGACGATCCGTTTCTCCCCGCCGATGTGCGTCACGAAAGTGGACGCGGATTTTCTGCTGGAAGTTTTGGATCGCGCCTTTGCGGGATTGTAGAATTGTAGGGCGTTTCTGTGAAACGCCGCAGTGGCCGGCGTCTGACACAGACGCCCTACAAAAGTTCTGCGCCTAATTGTGGTTCGAAACTGAAGTCGGCGACGAACTCTTCCCCCGCCGCAATTCTCTGAATCCCTTCCTTGTCCTCAAAGGCACGCTGCTCGTGATGATCGGTGAGACCCCAGCACGGTTCGATACAAAGGAACGGACCGCCATCCGACCACAGAGTCAGGTACGGCACGCCGGTTAAATCGAGGCTGACGGTCCGGCGCGACGGCGGATCGGAAAAGGTAAACCGGCGATCGGGAACATCGACCAACTCGAGAATGTAAGAGCCGGGCAGCTTTTCGCGTTCGAACGGCATCTCGCCGCCGGCGAATTGAATGTCTTCGGTTTCGCCGGTGAGATAGTTGCCGGGCGAAAAATGACGGCGATACCGGCCGGCCGGCATCTCGAAGTGAAACGAGTGGAACGACGTTGCGGCGAAACCAGGATGCAAACCGAACTCGACGTGCGCCGTTAATTCCGGCTCGTCGTTCCTGAAACGGAACGAAACCGAAATGCGTTCGCCTTCGACGCGGTAAGTCAGATCGAGGGAAACCTTGAGCGGATATTCCGTCGCCGAAAAATCTTCCGGCGTAATGCGGTAGGTTAATTCGCCGTCTCGATCCGATTCGACGCGGTGCCAGGTCTTTCCGCGTAGAAAACTATGCGTGCCTCCGCGAATCTCCTGGCCGCGGTAGAGAGTGCGCTCGTCTTTGATTCGGTGCAGGTAATAACCCATGACCGTCGCGTGGTTCGCCCAGCCTTTTTCCGGCGGACCGATTTCATTATCCCGATTCAGAAAACCGATCCATTCGCCGGCTGCATTCCGACGCGCGACGCTGATCAACTCCGCGCCCAGCCGCGAAACGATGAGGCGCAAGCCTGCGTCTTCGTCGGTCAGAACATCGAGCAACCGATCGCCCCGCTGCTCTTCGCTTTGCGAGAACACGGATTACGGGAACAAGCCGCGGGCGTGCTTCGCCTTCATTACGCGCTCGACGCCGATGGCCATGGCGGAGGTGCGATGCGAAACCTTGTGCGCTTTCGCGCGCTTGATCACCTGTGTGAACGAATGCTCGAGGATGCGGAAGAGTTTGTCGGTCACTTCGGTCTCGGTCCACATGAAGGCCTGGAGGCCCTGGACCCATTCGAAGTAGGAAACGATCACGCCGCCCGCGTTGCAAAGAATATCGGGAATAACGAAGAGCTCGTCCCAGCGCTCGTTGAGAATGAGATCGGCCTCGGGCGTGGTCGGTCCGTTCGCGCCTTCCGCGAGAATGCGGCATTTTAATTTCGCGGCGTTATCCTTGTTAATGACGCGATCGACCGCGGACGGCACGAGCACGTCGCAGGGCTGGATGAGCAACTCGTTCGGATCGATCCGATCTCCCTCATCGAAGGCGCGCAAATTTCCTTTCTTGATGACGTGCTGTTCCGCTTTCGCGACATCGATCCCGTTCGGATTGTAGAGCGCGACCGTCGCGTCGCTGATGCCGACGATTTTCATGCCCGTATTGAGGGCAAGCGACAGAGCCGCCACGGAGCCGACGTTGCCAAATCCCTGCACGATCGCGGTGCATTTTCTCGGATCGAGTTTCAACATGTCCGTTGCACGCTCGATCAAATAAACCACGCCCCGCCCGGTGGCCTCCCGACGGCCTTCGGTGCCGCCGATCGAGACTGGTTTGCCGGTGACAATTTCGTTCACGCAATAACCCTGGTAAACGGAATACGTGTCCATGAACCACGCCATCACCTGCTCGTTCGTCCCCATGTCGGGGCCCATGATGTCGGTGTGCGGGCCGACGAACGGGATCATCTCCTGCATGTAACGGCGCGAGATGGACTCCAATTCCGTGCGCGAAAGCTTGGTCGGGTCGCAGGCCACGCCGCCTTTCGCGCCACCGTAGGGCAAGTTCGCGAGCGCGCATTTCCAGCTCATCCACATCGCGAGCGCCGCGGTTTCGCCCATGGAAAGATTCGGCGCGAACCGCGTGCCGCCCTTGGTCGGGCCGAGGGTCAGGTGATGCTGGACGCGGTAACCTTGGAAAGTCTGGGTGCTGCCGTCATCCATGTGCACCGGCAAGGTGACGGCCATGGCGCGCTTCGGAAGCATGAGGCGATCCCGATCGTTCTTATCGATCTGGAGGTAATCGGCGATGACCTGGAACTGGTCGCACGCCATTTGGAAAACTTCGTCGTTATAAATGCTCATAAAAGCGGAGCCGGAAGGTAGAATGCCCTGGCCGGAAATTCAGGTGCTATTTGCGCTCGCGGGGTCGAATCGTCAAATTCAATTCACGAGGTGCGAACTCAATTTTGTCATTCCGAGCGGAGCGCAGCGGAATCGAAGAATCTCTTATTGTTGATCGAGAGATGTCTCGACTTCGCTCGACATGACAATGCGCTTCTTTAACACCTACTCGCGCAAGATCGAGGAGTTCGAACCGCGCGATCCTGCCCG
>JBEEHI010000042.1:0-9718 GCA_041167305.1 Verrucomicrobiota bacterium | reverse complement strand
CGATGGCCAGCTCATCGAGCGCGCATTCCAGCGCGTAGGTCCCAGGACATTCCCCCGGCGCACGCATGAACGTCGGCGTGGAGACGTTCACGGGATAAACCGTTTCCTCGACGCGAATCGATGGACTCTCGTACATCAGCCCGCTGGAACGCGCGCCACAGGATTCGGTGAACTGGCCCACCGGCGACGTCAACGTTTCGCTCACATGCTGGATCGCCTGCAATTTCCCGTCCTTGGTCGCAGCGAGCGACAACGCCTGGCGGGTTGGCGTTCGGTGGCCGGCGCCCACAAACATATTCCGGCGCGTCACGTGCATTTTCACCGGAACGCCCGCGACCTTGGCGCCCATCGCTGCGAGCAGCACGTGCATCCAGACCGCGCCTTTGCAGCCGAACGCGCCACCGACAAACGGAGAGATGATCCGAACATTCTCCAACTCGAGTCCGAGCGTGCGCGCCAAAACATTCTGCACCCCCTTCACAAATTGGGTCGCGTCATAGAGCGTTAATTTCTTGTCGCTTTCCCAATGCGCGATCGTGCCCGACATCTCGATCGGGTTGTGCGTTTCCGTCGGCGTGATGTAGGTCTGCTCGATTTTCACGAGGCTCGAGTCCTTCAACGCCGCTGCGGCGTCGCCCTTCTTGATCTGAATGTTCTCGTCGTTATTTGCTTTCGGTTTCGCCGCCTTTTTGACGGCGGCTTCCATGGTGAGCAACGGCTCCTCCGGCGCGTAACTGACTTTTATCAGCGAGGCCGCGTGACGCGCCTGCTCAATCGTTTCGGCAATGACGAGCGCGACGTATTGCCCGGCGTAATGGATGCTGTCGTCGCTGAGTGGGAAACGTTCCTCGTTCCGGATGCCGCCACCTCCGCCGCGCTCTTCCTTCTTCGGCGCTTCCTTGAACTTCGGCATGTTCAGGTGCGTCAACACCGCCAGCACGCCGGGCACCGCCTGCGCCGCCTTCGTATCGATCGCGAGAATTTTTCCTTTCGCGATGTTGCTCTCGACCGTCCACCCATACGCGCACTTCGGCACCTCGAACTCGACCGCATATTTCGCCGCGCCGGTCACCTTCAACCGGCCGTCCACCCGGTTCCGCGCTGGTCCCAGAATGTTTTCGTTCGCCATAACTAAATGAGTTTGTCGAGAGTGATCGGCAAGTCGCGGACCCGCTTTCCCGTGGCGTGGAAGATCGCGTTCGCCACCGCCGCCGGCGCGCCGACAATGCCAATCTCGCCCACACCCCGGGCGCCGAGATCGGACATGTGCGGGTCGGGTTCGTTAATAAAATCGAGGTCGAACTCCGGCACGTCTGCGCAAACTGGAAGATGATATTCGGCCAGATTCGCATTGAGAACGCGGCCCATGTTTTCATCCGGCACTGTCGCTTCCATCAACGCCATGCCGATCCCAAACGTTATTCCGCCCATGAGCTGGCTGCGCGCTAACCGCGGATTCACCATCCGCCCGACATCGTAAACCCCCGCGACCCGTTTGACCCGGACCTGGCCTAACGAGTCCACATGCGCTTCCACGAAAATCGCGCCGAAAGAGTGGAAGGAAAATTTTGCGCGGTCATCCTTGTCGGGTTCGGATTTAAACTCGGCGGAAATTTCTGCTGCGCGCGAAAAGAGAGCAGCGAGCTGCGCCGGATCGCCGGGCCAGCTTCCCCCGAGGTCGGTCACTTTCTTTTTCAGCTCGGCGCATGCGCCCATCACCGCCGGCGCGACGCTTGCCGTCAGCCACGATCCGCCGTTGTTCGGAGCAACAGGAAACTGGGAATCGCCTAACTCGAAACGCACTTTCTCCAGCGGGAGGCCGAGCGCGTCGGCGGCGAATTGCGACATCGCCGTGTAGGTGCCGGTGCCGGTCTCATGGGTCGCGCTGCGCACAACCACGGTTCCATCCTTATTTAGAATCGCCACCGCCGCCGCGGCCTGCTGATTCGCCGGATACACCGCCGTCGCCATTCCGTATCCGATGAAGTCGCCGTTCTTAGCCTGCATCGACCGCGGCTTTCTATTTCGCTTTGACCACCCGATCTTTTCCGCGCCGCGCTGATAGCATTCGCGCAGCTTCTTGCTCGACCACGGTTTATTCTCGTTCTCGTCCGTCTCTGCGTAGTTGCGCAAGCGGAACTCCAATGGGTCGAGGTCGAGCTTGTGCGCCATCTCGTCCATAGCGCATTCCAGCGCGAAGACTCCTGGCGCTTCACCCGGAGCGCGCATCGGGCACGGCGTGGTCAGGTTCAATTTCACCACGCGATGCGAGACATCGATGTTCCGGCACGAATACAGCATCCGCGACATGTTCCCGCACGCTTCGGTGTACTCGGAGACCGGTGAGCAATGCGTCGTCGTGGCGTGTCGGAGCGCCACCAGCTTTCCGTCGCGGCCCGCGCCCACCGAGAATTTCTGTTCCGTCCGCGCGCGCTGGCCGGCGGAGTCGAACATCTGCGGGCGTGTGAACGTTAGTTTCACCGGACGGCCGACCAGCTTCGCCGCGGCGGCGGCAAGCAACGTGTGGCTCCACTGAAATCCCTTCGAGCCAAATGCGCCGCCGACAAAGGGAGAAATGATGCGCACATTTTCCTGCGGCAAACCGAAGGCGTTCCCCACGATTTTCTGGAGCTGTTTGATTCCGCGGGTGGATTCGTGCAGGACCAGGCGATCCTCGGCCTCCCATTCCGCGGTCGTCGAGTAAGTCTCGATCGGGTTGTGGTTCTCGATCGGTGTCGTGTAAGTCATCTCGATTTTCGCGGCCGCGCTTGCCAGCGCCGCGGCCACATCGCCGCGTTTCACCTGCAATTTTTCGCGGCCGATGAACAATTCGGGATGAAGCGCTTGCTGCTCGGCGTTCCCGATTACGAGCGTGGGCGGCGTAGCTTCATACTCGACGCGAAGGAGCGAAACCGCGTGCATTACCTGCTCGAACGATTCGGCGACCAGGACGCCGAGGTGTTGCCCCACCCAGTGCACCTGATCGTCCTCGAGCGGGATTCGGCTTTCGCCGGGCGCGCCTTTTTTCGTCAGATCGTCGGGATATGGTTTGAAACGCGGCGCGTTTTCGCGGGTCAGAATTGCGATCACGCCGGGAGCGGACTGCGCCGCGGACAAATCGAGTCTCGAAACGCGGCCCTTCGCAATTGTGCTCTGGATCAACGTCGCGTAGGCCAGCTTTGCCGGTGAAAACTCCGCCGCGTATTTCGCGGTGCCTGTAACTTTGAGTCTGCCGTCAACTCGTGTCAGGGGTTGACCAACCGAAGGTGCCGCGGCGAGTGCATTCATCACGCCATCGCGGCGATTGTGCTCAAAGCGCGGACAATGCTCCGCTTCGCCAGTTCGATTTTGAAGGAATTGTGCTCGTACCCTTTTGCCGCAGCCAGCTCCGCTTCCGCAGCCGCGCGGAAAGTTTTTTCATCCGCAATCTTCCCAACAAGCTGCTGCTCTGCCTTCTGCGCCCGCCATGGCTTGTGTGCTACTCCGCCGAGCGCGATCCGGACCGCGGTGATTTTCTTGTCCGCATCCATTTCGATCGCGGCCGCGACGCTGACTATCGCAAACGCGTAGCTTGCCCGGTCCCGAATCTTCAAATAATGCGACCGCGTCGCGAACGGAATTGCGGGAAGATCGACCGCCGTGATCAATTCGTCCTCCTTCAAATTCGTATCGACGTTCGGCGTGCTGCCGGGCAACCGGTGGAAATCCGCGATCGGAATTTCACGTTCACCTTTCGGTCCCTGGACCCGCACCACCGCATCGAGCGCGGCCAGCGCCACGTTCATGTCGCTCGGGTTCGTCGCGATGCATTGGTCGCTCTGTCCCAGGATGGCGTGGATGCGATTGTAACCCTTGAGCGCGCCGCAACCGCTTCCGGGATTCCGCTTGTTGCACTGCGGAAACGCTGGGTCGTAAAAATAATAGCAGCGCGTTCGCTGCATCAGGTTCCCGCCGACGGTCGCCATGTTGCGCAATTGCGGGCTCGCCCCGGCCAGCAACGCCTGGCTCAAAAGCGGATACCGCTGCTGGATGAGCGGATGCTCCGCGACGTCGGAATTGCGCGCCAGCGCCCCGATGCGAACGCCTTTGCCGTCCGGCAATTCTTCCACCTGCGCCATCGGAAGCCGGGTGATATCGACCAGTTGCGCCGGCGTTTCGACGCCCATCTTCATGAGATCGATCAGGTTCGTCCCGCCGCCGAGGAACTTTGTCTTCGGCTTCGCCGCGATCGCTGTCACCGCCCCGGCTGCATCGTTCGCGCGTGAATAGGTAAACGGATTCATGACGTCTTCGCGGGCGTTTTGCTCTGCGCCTCCTTCACGGCGGCGACGATGTTCGGATACGCGCCGCAACGGCAAAGGTTCCCACTCATCCATTCGCGGATTTCCGCGTCGCTTTTCGTGTGCCCTTCCGCAATGCACGCGACGGCCGAGCAGATTTGGCCGGGCGTGCAGTAACCGCACTGAAATCCATCGTGCTCCAGGAACGCCGCCTGCACCGGATGCAATTCGTCGCCTTTGGCCAGACCTTCGATCGTCGTGATCTCATCGCCTTCGTGCACGATCGCCAGGCTCAGGCAGGAATTAATCCGCCGGCCATTCACGAGGACCGTGCACGCGCCGCATTGCCCGTGGTCGCAACCTTTCTTCGAGCCGGTCAGTTGCAAATGTTCGCGGAGCGCGTCGAGCAACGTCGTCCGCGGATCGATCTCCAGCTTGTGCGCCTGGCCATTGATCTTGAGCTGAACGGAAGCCGTCGGCGTGCTCACGGCGCCCGGAGTCCCGGCGACTTCCGCAGCTTCGGCCACCGCAAGTCCGACGAATGGGCCGAGCGTGAGAGCCGCGCCGGTGCCCGCTACCTGTTTTAGGAAATGACGCCGCGTCTCCGGACTGCCGAAAATCAGGAGATCATCCAGACCGCCCGTGGGATCAATTCCCGCCAGTTCGCCGGGATCGATCGGCTGAAAATCCTCGTCGTTCATCCCTTATGGAATCGCTCTCCGCCGTCGTGGCGGATGGAATTCAAAAAGATTGCACGTCCTTTCGCTGGAAAACAAACCCCTCTTTTGGGGGATAGGCTGTGTGCGGTTGTTCTTCCCGCCGGAGCAGCCGTTTTTTAGCATCGAGCGATCCCGTTGCCGCAGGACGCGATCCACCATCGACATTGGAAAAACTTTGCGAGTCACCACCCGGAAAGCGTGGCGGGGGTGGCTCGAGAAAAATCACGCGCGGAAAAAAGATATCTGGCTCGTGTACGCTACGAAACAAAGCGGCAAAGGCCGCGTAGCCTACAGCGACGCCGTCGAGGAAGCGCTCTGCTTCGGCTGGATCGACGGGATCATGAAACGCATCGACGCGAATTATTTCGCGCAACGCTTCAGTCCGCGCCGGAGCGCGAAGAGCCAGTTATCGGAGACGAATAAGGAACGTGTCCGGCGAATGATCCGCGCCGGATTGATGACGCCCGCCGCGACGGAAAAAATCCGTGGCCGGATGAGCGAGCGGTTCGTTCTCCCGCCGGACATCATCGCCGCGTTGAAACGCGATCCGCAAACCTGGAAAAACTTCCAGCGTTTCCCGAAGTGGTATCAACGCGTCCGCGCCGGCTGGCTCGACGCTTCGCGCAATCACCCAGGCATCTTCGAGAGCCGGCTGCGCTATTTCTTGAAGATGACCGCGAAGAACAAACGCTATGGCAGGTCCACGACACAGCGATCAAGGAACGGCCATTTTGAGTCTTTCCGCATTCCGATTTCCGCAATCAGCCCTTTTTCTTGCTTGGTTTCGGTCGCCTGCTCATTCCTGCCGGTCTCCTAGCCCTGAACACTGTCTTCCGTCCTCATCGGAGCGATACAGGCCAGCGCCACGCGATAGCGGTCCTCAACATGACGTCTGCCCGCCCGGTAAAACGGCTACGAATTTTCTTGACGAGATATCGGAACACAACTATTTCGTTGTGTTGTGATTCCCGAATTGGTTGAAATCGGTGCGCCGTGGAAGGTTCTGCCACCCGGCATTCACGAGGCGTCGGCGGCGGAAGTGAAGGCTCGGTTCGCGACCAACGAACACCGTGAATACCTCTTTGTCGGGTTCCTCGCCGGATTCACAATCCTGCGTGACGCTGGGTCACCCGCCATTTTCCTCGATGGCAGTTTCGTAGGTGACAATCCGCATCCGCGTGACTTCGACTGCTGCTGGGATCCAACGGGTGTAGAGATCTCCAAATTACACCCCGTTCTGTTGGATTTCTCGGACGAACGAGCCGCGCAAAAAGCCACATTCAGAGGAGAATTTTTTCCATCCACTTTACAGGCAGCCCCAGGAGCGTTTTTCTTCGGGTTCTTCCAACGAGACAAGTACACCGGCGAGGCAAAAGGAATCCTTCGAGTGCACTAACTAACAGAAACGAGGTGAGTCCCGGATGATTACGAACGAAAGGCAATACAAGATTTCAAAGGCTGCTTTAGCAAAGCTTGAGCAGTCGATAGCTCAGTTTGATTTAGCTGAAGCGCGTGCAGCGATAGGGAACATGCAGCTCGCAGAAGCTCAACTCCAAGCATTGGAGAGCGAGCGGGAGCTTTTATCGAACCAGGTAGCAGATTACGAAACCCTTAAATCCGGTTCGGTATCAGATTTCAGGACCGAAAGTCTCGAAGAGCTTCCAGCGATGCTGATCAAGGCTCGGATTGCGACCGGCCTGTCACAAGCGCAGCTGGCAGCCCGCATAGGCGTCAAAGAACAACAAATTCAGAGGTATGAGGCAGAGAAGTACTCCAGCGCTAGCCTGCGCAGAATAATCGAAATTGCCGATGCTCTGGGACTCGATGTCAGCAAACATGCGCGGATTCGCGCAGGCACCCTGACCGAGAGAACAGGAGCCGGCGCAGCCGCCCTTGATTGGTCTCGCTTCCCGATCAAAGAAATGTATCGCAGAGGCTGGTTTCCGGAATTCTTTGGAACCTTCCGCGAGGCGGAGGCCAATGCGGAGTCGCTTATTCGACCACTTGTTACGCTTGCTAACAGACCAGGGGCTGAAGCATTGCATCACAAGCACGTACGAAGTGGGGCTAAGTTGGACGAGTATGCTCTTCTCGCATGGGAGTGCCGCGTTCTCGCACTTGCACAAACAGAGCAAGCGCAAGCATTTGATGCTTCGAAGATAACGAAAGAGTGGTTTCGTAGATTACTTCAACTGAGCGGGGAAGACCAGAGTGCCGTTCGCGCGAAAGATTACTTGGCTGACGCGGGCATAACCATGGTGGTGGAGCCGCACCTCCCTCAGACGTATCTGGATGGCGCCTGCATTGCTACTACCTCTCGACAGGTTGTGATCGGAATGACTTTGCGCTTCGACCGATTAGACAACTTCTGGTTTGTCCTGCTCCACGAGTTAGCGCACTCTGTTCTCCACCTCTATAAGGTGGCCATCGACTCATTTTTCGATGATCTCGAAGCGACGGGTGACAAGCTTGAACAAGAGGCAGACACCTTTGCGAATGAATCTGCCGTCCCGAGCGCACTGTGGGAAACAGCTATTGCTCGCTACACTCGCACCGAGCGCGCTGTCGTAGATTTTGCGGAGCAGCTTGGAATTAGCCCGGCCTTAGTCGCCGGAAAAATACGAAGGGAAGCGGACAACTATATTATTTTGAACGACCTAGTCGGAATCGGCAATGTTCGACGTCAATTCCCGGAGGTGAATTTTGGATAGGTTGGAAGATTCCCAAGAGGAGCCAAGCGCTATGCACTTGAGGCCTCCGCTGATTTTCGACCATTGTCGTTACGTTCCCCGGCTGCTTTGGAAGATGGGCGAGTATCAGGCCCTGTTGCGCCTACATTTGCACACCAAGAATGATGTAACGCCGCTTATTGATATACCCGAAATCGGATATGATTTCGAAACGCAGGAAGCTGCAAAAACGATCGACGACCATCTTGAAACATTCGGCAAGAGGTTGGCGGACAAATGGAGTGAGAGGTGGGCGTTCGTTGATTTGCGGCTCATTCCGCAAGCAGAGAGGATGAGCGATGGACGTCACCCGGTTAAGTTTGTTTTCGACACTGTGCGGAGCAGCGGAGCCTTCGCTGTCCCTGTTACTGGCTTGAGCCGAAGCGCTGAATACCAAGAGGCCGTCCGTGAGACCGCCGCCGTCGACAAATCAGGCGCATGTGTGCGACTGGAGCTCGAAGAAATAGCATCGCCTACGTTTAACGCGCAGCTACGCGCAACGCTGGATAATGTGGAGCTCGCTGCAAGCGACTGCCACCTAATCCTCGATTTGGGAGCGCCGAATTTCGAACCGCTCGATGGATTCACAAAAATGATGCTAGCGCTTATCGACAAGCTACCGTTCCTGAACGAGTGGAACTCATTCAGCATTTGCGGAACCTCCTTTCCGCAAACGATGGGGCAACTCAAGATCGGTGTTCAGATCATCAAACGTTTCGAGTGGCTATTCTACAAGAAGCTCTGTTCCGCATTGCCGCATGGTCTACGCAAGCCTAGCTTCGGTGACTACGCAATCGCGCATCCAAAGCATGAAACGAAGGACCCTCGGCTCCTTAAGCCCTCTGCAAGTCTGAGGTATGCCGTCGATGACGCTTGGTATATCGCGAAAGGTGTCAACGTTCGCGACCATGGGACCGATCAGTATACGAAGCTTTGTCTTGAACTGATGCGATCCGGTCGATTTCGCAACAACGGCTTTTCCGATGCGGGAGACTATATCCGTAAGTGTGCGTTAGGTCGCATTAAGCCGGGCGGCCTCCCAAGGTGGCGTCAAGTCGGAACGAATCAGCACCTTGAGAAGGTCGTCTTCGATCTTTCCACCCTGAACGGTTCCTGAGGCAAGATCTTACCTCGGATCGCAACACGTCCGCGGCGTAGTTCGCGACGAGGTGTTCGTAGAGCTGCTGCCGTCGCTTGCTTGCGATGCAGGTGCTGCCTCTCTTCGTAGCAAGCGCCAGCTTTAGAGCCTCCGCGCGCCAAAGCAACTGGGCGACGGAAAACAGGTCTACGCGAGGATTTGCTCGGGGCCGCCGGAGTGTCGCGAAGTGAATCGCTCCTCGTTTGCCGACTGTCGCGACGACGATACCCCAATGACTCGGAACGCGGCGGCGAATGCGACATTCGAACCGGGCTCCGACAACAATCGTCACGCTGTCGAAAACAGCATCGTACGTTCGGACCTGTCGCCCCAGTCGGCGCAACGAGTCCTTATCGCTTTTGATCTCGTAGCCTACGAGGCGCCCGTTGATGACAGCGATGTCAGCTCGGCACGAGCCGTGCCTGATTCCAAGCTCGTCGACCACAAGCGTGTCCGGAGCCATGTGGTGGAGTCGCAGGATCTTGCGATGAATCGCTTCCCGGATCTGTTCGTCGTTGGCGTCCATTATATCGGTCACGCGAGGAGTAAGGATTCCGCCGATACGTGTCGAGCTAATCGTGCATGCTACCGTTTCACAAGTGCGTTGAACGTTCTCGCTCTTTCGCGTCAGGGTTGCCTAAATTGGATCGATGAAAGACTTCGCGGCCGACCTGCGCTTTGGGCTTCGCATGCTGCGGAAGTCGCCCGGGTTTGCGGTCACGACGATCGCGGTCCTTGCGCTCGGGATCGGCGCGAATGCGGCGGTGTTCAGCGTGGTCGATGCGGTGTTGCTGCGTTCGCTGCCGCTGCGCGATCCGGAGCGGGTAGTCATGTTGTGGGAAAAAAATCCGG
>JBEEHI010000041.1:0-10112 GCA_041167305.1 Verrucomicrobiota bacterium | reverse complement strand
CGTAAAGCTCCTCTCCGAGCGGCGCGTATTGGATAAGCATCACTTCGGGCGGAATGCGCTTTTGCGCCTTCTTCAGCGATTCCGGATTGAGGGTCATGAATTTTTCCCAATGCGGATTGGAAGCCTTGATCTGCTCGTTCAGGCGAAAACACTCAGCCTGGGTCGAAGCTACTACCCGGCTCAGGTTCTCGAGCTTCGCCTTGTCCTGCTGGTCTTTGGGCTTGGCCTGCTCACTGTCGCGTTGCGCCGTAGCCGCCTTTAGCTTGTTCTCTTCGCCGCTCGCTTTATCGAGCAAGGTCTGCACGGCCTTGTCTTCGCTCTTCATGCTGGAAAGCCGCAGCGAGTCCTGGAGCTTCTTCGACTTTGCCCGATTCAGGTAATCGAAAGCATCCTCGGGTCGGTTGAGCTTGATCAGGATGCGCACGATCCGTTCGTAGGGACGATAGTTCCGCTTCACGTCAGCGAACGCGGCTTCCGACGCTGCCGTGGCCCGCACGCCTTCTACAAGTTTCACTGCCTCCTGGTAGGCCTCCAGCGCCTTCGCATTTTCGCCCTTCGCCTCCAGGATCTCGCCGCGAACCCCAAGAGTGCCGATCCGATCGCCGACCGAGCCGGTCCTGGCATCGGCCGCCTGCGCTTCTTCAATCAATACTTTCGCTTCGTCGAGTTTGTTCTGTTTGACGCGAATCGAAGCGAAGGTTCGCGCGGCACCTGAGACCGCGGCGAGGTTACCCGTTTTCCGCGCCAAAAGCAGGGCTTCCTCCGCGCGGGCCGCCGCTTCGTCTAGCTTGTCCTCATCACGCGCGATGACTGCGAGGAACCCCGTAGCCGAAACCACGCTGTTCAGCTTATGGGCAGCGGCGAAGATTTGGCGGCTTTCAACAAGAAGCTGGCGCGCATTAGCCAAATCTCCTTTTTGGTAGGCGAGGTCGGCCGCTTGCATGAGCGACTGCGCCGTCCAATCGTCTTGGCCAATACTGCGCTTGATAGCGATGGCGTCATTTACTTCCTTCACGGCGAGATCGCTTTCGCCACTTTCAGCATGCAAAGAGGCCATGTCACCGAGGACGCGCGCGCGAATCCGGGCCCGGAACATCTCGAACACGTTGATGTAGCCACCCGGGGGAAGCTCTTCGCCTACTTTGAGGGCTTTATCGTAATAAGAGCGAGCCAGTTTCAAGTCCCCTGCCTCCTGGCCGATCTCGCCGAGATTCATCAAGGCCATCGCTTGCGACATGGCATCGAGTGCGATCTTCATGTCTCGCGTCTGGGCCTGATTCTCCTCATGCTTGGCTAACTCTTCCTTGGACATGGCCGCCTTCTGTTCCGCGGAGTAATCGCGATCTTCGTTAAGGGCCTTCTTCCGCACTGCGGCGGACGCCTCCAGGCTTTCCAAGGTTTGCTGGAAATAATCACGCGCCTTGCTCAGATCGCCGACGTTGTAGCCGTACATTCGAGCAAGAGAACTCAGGCTTTCCTCCAGCTTCCGGTCGGCCATGTCCTCGGGTAGCCCGCGTCGCAAGGAAAGCGCTTCCAAGCCATTCTTTTCGGCCTTGTCGAAAAGAGCCAGGTCAGCCTGGGCACTGGCGACTCGTTCGAGCGCGGTGGCGAGTTGCGCTGTTTTCTCGTTGATCTCGTCCTTGGGCGCCTTGGCTTTTTCCAGGTAAGCCATTTCCTGCCGGCGAATGTCGAGTTCCTGCTCGCAATATTTCAGCAGGTTTTGAGGGTCGTTATTGTCGCGAGCGATTTGCTCGAGCATGGTCACGGCGTTATACCGGTTCAGATACCGGAGTTTCTCCCAGCCGTGAATTAGCTGCCGCAATAACCCCTGCTTTGCTTCTTCCGCGGTGGTCAGCTGGGTCTGCTGGGTCTTGATTTGCCCATCTATTTTGCCGTCGAGCTCCGTCGCGCCTGTTCGATAAAATTCCTCCCAGTAACCGCGAGAGTTAACGTGATCGTCCTCCTTCAGCTTCGCGCTCGTCGCAAACCAGGTTGCCGCCTCATCGAACTTGCCGGCATCAAAGGCCACCCAGGCTATGTCCGACGCGATCTGCATGGCGTTCTTCGCAGCGGTCGCGCGCTCCTTCGTGTTCTCTTTCGCCGCGGCGCGATCGGCGTCGATCTTCTTGAACTGCGGCTCCAGTTCGGTCCGATCCAGTTTCGCAGGGGTTTGTTTCGTCTCTTGAGCGGACGAAGGGGTCGCAAGACTAACCGATAACAAGGCAATAAGGACCAGGCGGCGGGGCAGTTTAGTCGCGCTGCTGAAAAGGTGGATCATGGTTGCTAGATTCATTTGTCCTTGAGCCGATAAACACCGTTCCAGTTCTCAGGCGGGTCGATAATCAGCTCGCGACATCGTTCCGCCATCAATGCACTTGGCTTATCCTGTCTTTCATCGCGCAAGGCGGCAAACATTCCTTCCGCCTTTTCGAAAGCGCCGCGCTCGTATTCGGCAAAGGCAGCGTTATATCGCTCCAGAGTCTCGTCAAAGTGATCGGGACTATGGGAATGTTTTACCTCGAGCAGTTCCAGCGGAACCGATTTTCCCTTCACGATCGCCTTATCGATAAGACGAACTATCGGTGGGGCAGAGAGCCTGGCATAAGCTTCCCGAGTAATCAGAAACAGGACCCCGTAATGTTTCGTGAGCGATTCAACGCGGGCGGCCGCATTGATCAGGTCTCCGACGAGGCCGTAATCCAGCCGCTGCGCCGAACCTTTGTTGCCGATAAGAGCCGTGCCGCTATGCAAGGCCACGCCATAACCGAAAAGCAGTTTTAGTTTTGGATCCAAATTCCCGCGGAGCTCTTCCATGCCTGAAATAAGATTCAGCGCGGCGCGAAAAGCGCGATCGGTCGCATCGGGTTGTGCATCGGGAGCGCCCCAGTAGCTGAGAAATTGGTCGCCCAGGAAATGTTCCATGCTGCCATCTTCCGCGAGAATGGAGCGGGTCTGCGTTTCGAAGACCTGGTTCAGAAGCTGGAACATTCCCGGTGGCCCGAGTAGCTCAGCGATAGCTGTCGAGTTGCGAAGGTCCGTGAGAAGAACGGTGATTTCCGCCTGTTGCGGCTCCATCGAGCCGGGGTTCTTCAACACGTGCTCCATGATGTGTGGTGAAAAGTAGAGACTCATCGTGGAGCGAAGCTTCAGTCGCTGGATGAATTCGTGGCTTTGTCTGCGACCCAATTCCACCAGTGTCGCGCCGGTCCAAACCACCCCGGCACTCATCAATCCCGGGACCCATCCTGTTTTGAGAATGGAAATCGCGCTCAGCGCGCAGCACGCCGCAATCCCAAGGACCCAGATGATGAGTAACGGCAACGTCCCGCGGAACAGTGTCGCTACCGCTCCGAGCAATACCAGGCCCAGGATCGCAAGGGCATCGACCCAGCGTGCGGTCCGCCGCAGCCAGGCGCGTTGGATGAGATCGTTCAGCGCGGTGGAATGCAGAACCACCCGTGGCTGATTGGCCGCGATCGCAGTGGTTCCCATGTCACCGAGACCCGCGCCGTAATACGAGACAAACACAATCGCGTTAGCCAGCGGCTGCGCATTCGTCGCCCGGCTGGTTTCATAAAGCGACTCCAGTTGCGCGACGTTGTAATGCCGGAATGCGGCCGGCCCGCTGCCGGTCCAGGGACTACGATAATTTAACAAGACTGTCTCAAGCTTGAGTTCTCTCGGTTCCACACTCGTGAAATCGCTCGATAATTCTTCCCAGCGGAGCACACCCGGCGTCGGAAATGTAACGCCACTGTCCCACGCGATCTCCCGCCAGGCGAAGTAGGACGCGAGCGCCAGGGACGGCTCGCGTTTACCGCCAGCAGCCTCATGCACGTAATCGTAACGCCGCAGCACACCGTCGCTATCGGCCCGAACGTTAATCAATCCTGCCGGCAGCGCCCGTTCCCGGAAAGGAAAGGAACGAATCCGTTCTTCCTTGCCGTCTTCCGGCGATGGTAACAGCGCTTCCGAGAGGATAACCGTCTTGTTTTGCGACTTGCCGCGCTCGATTTCTTTCAGGATCGGATCGGCCATCGCTTCATTGCCGCGGCCGAAAACAACATCGAACGCGATGACCTTCGCGCCCATCTCGAACGCCTGGCGAATAATGTTGGCGGCGCTCTGGTATTCCAGCTCGAGTGTCGGCGTCTTCCGCAAATCGACCTGCGTAATGTCGACGTGAACGATGCTGGGATCGGCCGGCGGCGCCATGCCGCGTTCGTAACGCCAGCGCAGGATCTGGCCGAACCACCGCATCTCGAGACCTTCGAACGGGTTCCCCGCGACGAAGGTCCAGAGCGCCGCGGCCCCGCAGATGGCGAGGAGGAGCGGCCAGGGTGACCTGAGCCAGATTTGTTCTCCGGCAACTTTGGCCCCGGCCGAACCGCCAGGAGTCATTTCTTTTCCGAGCTATCGCTGGAAAGCACCAGCACTCCGGGGTGATCCGCCGAAAAATTAACCTTCTGCGCGAACTGCCGCCAGGGAAAAGCGGCGCCGCGAAACACGCCACCCACTTCGGGCTCGCTCACCGGCGCCTGATTACTCCGGTCCTTGTCGCTCGCCAGTTTGCCGATCAGCTCCTTTAGTTTTCCTGTTTGCATCGCCAGGATGCGATCGTCTTTCGAGTTCTGCATCGCGTCGATCAGCTTTTTCGCTTCGTCGATTTCCTTCGAACCCGGCTCGAGGAACAGGACATAAAGATTGAAAGGCCCGCTGGCTGTCGACCAATCCCACTTCAGCGGCGTCTTCGGCAGAAGAATCTCTTCAAATTCCCCCGGCACTTCGGAGAGCTGCGGTCGCCAGCCGTTCACCAATTTCCCATCCTTGGTCAGCGCTGCGACCAGGACGCTGCATTTATCGCTCGCGTCGACGTAGGCGCGCACAGTCTTGCCGGCACCGGCCGGCGCGGAAATTTGAAACGCTTCTTCCTTTTCCGGCGGTCCCGGCTCGTAAAGCGAAAGACAAAAGCGCCCGTGCGGCTTCTCTTCGTCAACGTCGGCGGCAGGAAACGCGCTGGTTGCCGCGATCATTCCGAACAGGAAATAGAAAATCTTTGCCATACGACGCGGCGTCCCGATTACACGGACAACGCCCGCCGTATTTGCGCGGAGATTACGATAAATCTCAAGCGCTTTCTGGATGGAACGAGACGGTGCCGGAAGGGATTAGTGTTTACCAGCCAGCCACGAAGCTGTTTTGTCACCATCGTTTTGCTCGCCAGGGGAACCTTCCGAGCCCACTCGCCATTGACTCGAACGCCAATGGAGCCCGCGGGAATGGAGCCGCTGGGAAGCGAGCGACACAGATAGGCAGACCCGAGAGGGTGAGCCTTCTGGGAAGAAGGAGAATCAAGCGGTGCGACATGGACGAAGCCCGAAGGGTGACAACGGGAGGTGCGAATCATAGCTGCGAGCGCCTGGAAAGGGCAAATCGATCAATTCAATCTTGAGTCGGTCGCCCGATTCATGATTAATGAGTTCGAGCGTATAATGGGCATCTCGGCAGGGCATTCCCCTCCTAGCGATCCAATTCGCAAATGGCCAGCCACAAATTCAATTTCCCCATGCAACCAAAAATGCACGTGTACGTGCACGCGCTTGAGTCTAATTCTCGTTAGATCTCATGCGCACGTTAATTGTCGTTCTGCTCGTCTTACTGTCGCAAATCGCTAGAGCGCAGCCCCGCGATTATCCCCGCGACATCTTTAACACAGGTGACACAGTCAGCGGAACAAAACCGTTTCCCTCATACGATCCCTATCGCCTGACACAGCTCTATGGCAAACGTCATGAGATCGAGCTTCAGATGTTCGACACCATCAATGAAGCAGCGCTTCGTCGCGACAAGAAGCTACGCTACGATCTAAGTTTGTACGGGAAAGACCTCGGCTACATTCCCTCGCTTGCTGCCGCGCATTACAAGTGGGTCTTCGGCGACAAATCTTCTCTCAACTGGCTCATCGCTGAAGACAAGAAAAATGGATTTGGGGCTGACAGTCTCACGATGTTGGTTTTCGCCTATATGGACGAATGGGACAAGACCATCCGCGCGCTCAAACAGCGTGACGCTTATCTCAGCCGTGGTCCCGGCGGTGCTACAGGCGAGATATTGTATCGCGCCATCGAGATACGGAAGCGGCTTTATGGAGTGGATCGCTTTCGGAAAGCCTGGGAAGCGGTAACGACCAAGTGAGATCTAACCAATCGCTGTAACTAACCGCTGGCCGCTCTGATGCCCCGCCTTACATTATGAAAAGACCGCCATTCCAAATCACGCTCGCTCCCGCCAGCGGTAGCTGAGCTCGTTCTCGTTAGATGCTGTGAGCGCCACGTCATCTACGATTCCATGGTTCGAGAAGAGTCGCCCGTTGCTGCGGTGGGTGAGCATCTTCGGCGCAGCCCTATCGGGAGTTTGCCTGATTTACCTGTTCTTATTCGGCGAAGCAGCACACCGCGCCGATCAGATCACAATCGTTTCAGGTCGCGTGTCTGACGCGCAGGTCGTACATCACTCAGAGAGCGCAGACTCGCTCAACCTATGGCTCGATTCACATCCACTGTCGTATCGTTGGAATGTGGGCATGCCACAGTCTCGCGTTGACTCTCCATTGACGCTTGTTCGTGGCGCGGTCGTCCAGATCGGCACTCGAGCCGGGAACACGCCGCAAGTCAGCCGAGACCATTCGCGGCGTGAAGACTTTATTCCGGTATACTCGCTTGCTACGGGCGACACCCTATTGTTCTCACTCGACGACTACAACCAATGGACTGCACATAACCAGAACATCGGAAAGATGGTGTGCTCAAGTGTGTTTCTCATGTCAGTCGCGATGTTCGTGTATGCGCGTCGCCCTCTCACGAATAGCATCTAACCATGCGATGCAGCGAACCGCTGGCCGCTCCGCGTTTCCACTTGTGATCATTTCTCCACCCAACCTGAAGCCACGCGCGCCCTCGCCAGCGCTCGCTGATCTCGTTCTCGTTAGATGTTTGCGCCCGTCCGTTCTTTCACGCTTATGAATCGACTCTGCTATATCGTTTTGTTTTTGATCGCGTCTTCATCTGCTGACGCGGCCATTCGCGCATTCCCCATCCACACGATCGAGAGACTTGGGCGCGAACTATACCAGCAGACGCAGCGCCCGCAGACTCTGACGGAACCACAGCAGCGCGCCAAGCGCGCTGCCATGGAGGCGCTGCCACAAGTTGAGAAGCAGGGGTATCGGTTCGCGGTGCTCACCGATCCCGAACGCAAAGGCTGCCTAGTGTATGCGCTGGCTACGAGCCGTAATCCGCGAGATATTGTTCTGGGCATTCACTATCGCGTCTCCGTCTCGGCAGACGGCAAAGTGCAGCGGGTTGACCCGCTTGCGTGGAGCGCTGGCGTCATGCGAGAAGGCGAGGGATTGCCGGCGGGCACTACGCCGGCCGGCTTCTACACCACATGCATGGTCAGCAACCAGCCAGTAGAGACAATCGCATATCTCACTCTTGTGCACCATCAGCCTTGCGTCGTTATCACGCACGATCAAACCACGTGGATCGTTGCAAACGGCAAGATTACAAAGGACCAAAAGAAGAAATGAACGTCCTCGATTGTTCGAAACACCTAGGCTCAACTTTGTAGTGCAACATTTGCCAGGTCGTTAGATGGCAAAGCTATCGGTGTCTTCATCCGTTCAAATAGCGGCCCGCCAGGCCGTTACTTCTCGGGCGCGAAGACTTCTTCGCCGATTGGTTCCGCCTGCTGAATCAGGGCATCGAGCCGGTTCAAATCCACCGGCTTTACCAGATGATGAATGAAACCGACGTCGTGGCTCTTCCGCAAGTCGTCTTCCATGCCGAAGCCGGTCAGGGCGATCCCAAAAATCGGACGATCGCTTTTGAGTTTCTCCATCAAGTCGATGCCGCTTCCGTCGGGCAGGCCGATGTCGCTCACCAACACATCAAATTGCTCGTTCGCCGCCGCCGCCAGCGCGGCCTCGACGCTGTGCGCCGGCTGCACATGATAGCCGCGCCGCCGAAGAAGCTGCGTGAGCGAACGGTTTGTGTCCTCGTGGTCTTCAACGAGCAGCACCCGCATCGATTTGCGCGCCGCCGCCACCACAGGCATCGCGGTGTGATGATTCGCACCGGTTGATTCACCCATCGGGAAAGTCGCGGTGAAGGTGGCGCCCTGGTCCCGGCCTGCGCTGGCTGCGGTCAACTTGCCGTTGTGCGTTTCCACGAGAGTCTTGCTAATCGCGAGGCCGAGGCCGAGGCCGCCTAGCTGACTGCGCGCCCCCTGTTCGAAGGCGTTGAAAATCTTCGGCAGCGTTTCCGCGTCGATCCCCATCCCGTTATCGGAAACTTCCACCTGCAATTGCCCGTCGAGGTTTTGGGTGCGGATTTGGAGCCGGCCGCCTTCCTGGGTGAATTTCACCGCGTTCTTGATCAGGTTCCAAAAGATCTGCTGCAAGCGCGCGGGATCGGCTTCGAGCGAAACCTTCTCCGCGGCGAAATCGGTCTGCAGCACGAGCTGCTTCTTGTCGATATCGGCCTGGCAAATTTCGAGCGCGTTCCGGAGGAGCGAATGCGCATCGACCTCTTCCAGGCTCAATTGCACTTTCCCTTTGCTGATTCGCGTCAGGTCGAGCAAGTCGTCGATCAAACGCGCTTCGAGCTCGACGTTGCGGCGGATCATCTGGAGCGACGCGCGCACTTCGTTAGACAAATCGTCGGCCTGCTCGAGCGCGAGCACGGACGTCAGCACCGGCGTAAGAGGAGTGCGCAGCTCGTGGCTGAGCATCGCGAGAAATGAATCTTTCGCGCGGTTGGCGCGCTCCGATTCGGTCCGTGCTTTTTGGGCGGATTCGTAAAGCCTCGCGTTATCCAGGGCGAGCGCCGCCCGATGGGCCAGTTCTTCCGCGAGCGAGAGCTCTTCGCTTCCGCAAATGCGCTCGGGGCTCGTGTTGATCATAACCAGCGCGCCGAGAACCCGGTCGTGGGCCCGCAGCGGCACCGCGATGAAGGACTGCGCAGAAAAGGAACGAATCAATTCCCGATCCGCTTTTTCCGAGAACACCTCACGCAAGTCGCCGTCGTGGACATCGCAAACCATTTGGGATTTGCCAGTCTTCAGAACATGCGCGCCGCCCACCTGAGCCGCTGCACTCGAGGGGAACTGGGCCACGAGCTTTTGCATCGCTGGGTCGCCCGCCGGATCGCGGTGAGCGACCGCCACCTGACGCATTGCCCCTTCTTCCTCAGCGGCCAACACGATGCAAAAATCCGCGATGCGCGGCACGACCAACGCCGCCAGGTTCCGAAACGTTTCCTCGTAATCGAGCGAGCCAGCGAGGACGTTGCTGGCGTCCGCCAAAAATGCGAACCGTTCCTGCCGGGTTTCCGCTTCCACTCGCGCCGCTTGTTCGCGAATCAACTTCTCCCGCTCTTCCGCCTGCCGTTTTACCTGCTCGGTCTTCTTGAAGAGATCCACGAAGACCGCGATCTTCGCGCGCAGGATTTCCGGGACGACCGGCGTGAGAATGTAATCGACCGCGCCAATCGAGTAGCCGCGCGAGACATGCGTCTCGGTGTCGTTCACCGCGCTGATGAAGATGATCGGCGTCGTTTCCGAGCGGGGCCTCTGGCGAATGAGTGCCGCGGTTTCGAACCCGTCCATTCCCGGCATGTTTACGTCGAGCAGGATCACGGCGAAATCCTGCTTGAGCAGACAGCGCAACGCTTCCTTGCCCGAAGTCGCCCGCACCACATTCTCGTGCAGATCTTCCAGGATCGTCTCGTAGCCCAGCAGCTTGTCGGGCCGGTCGTCGACAATCAGGATGCTGACCTTTTGTTCGGCCGGCTCCTGCGCGCTGGAATCTGCGGGCATGATTAACGGTGCAGCCAATTACGAAGCAACGAGAGCAGGCGTTCGGTATCGACCGGCTTGGAAATGTAATCGCTCGCGCCGGCATCGATGCATTTTTCGCGGTCGCCTTTCATCGCCTTCGCTGTCAGCGCGATGATCGGCAGTTGCTCGAAGCCATACATCTTTCGAACGGCGCGGATGGTTTCGTAGCCGTCCATCTCCGGCAGCATGATGTCCATCAGCACCAGGTCGGTGTC
>JBEEHI010000040.1:0-7293 GCA_041167305.1 Verrucomicrobiota bacterium | reverse complement strand
ATCGAAAAAGCGCACCCGGACGTGATGCATTTGCTGCTCCAGATTTTGGAAGACGGCAAGGTGACGGACTCGTTAGGCCGGAAGATCGATTTCCGGAACACGATCATCATTATGACGTCGAACGTCGGCGCGGAGTTGATCCGCAAGCAGACGACGATGGGCTTCGGCGCACCGAAGGACACGCACGATTACGAAACGATGCGGGAGAAGATTCTCGAAGAGACCAAGCGGGTGTTTAAGCCTGAGTTTCTGAATCGCCTCGATGAAATCATCGTCTTCCACACGCTGACCAAACCCGACCTGCTCCAGATCGTCGATCTCGAGGTCAACAAGGTGAAGCGGCGGTTGAAGCTGAAGGAGATCGAGATCGTCCTCGACGAGCCCGCGCACGAATTCGTCATCAATAAGGGATACGATCCGACCTACGGTGCGCGGCCAATGCGTCGAGCCGTCGAGAAGTATCTCGAAGATCCGCTCGCGGAAGAGCTGCTCAAAGGCTTAGTGAAAGCGGGCGATGTCGTCGACGTCACTGTGGCCGGCGACAAACTCGCGTTTCACGTGGCCGAGCCCCACGGCAGTCCGGCAGCGAGCGCGAGCTGAGCTTCCTGTAGCGGCGGTCTATGACCGCCGGATGTTTAGCTCTGGTTCAACAATTTCGGCGGTCATAGACCGCCGCTACAGAAGAGGTCACGCCCTCGGGTGCGCGTCGGCGTAGGCTTTCTTCAAGCGCTCGACGGTGACATGAGTATAAATCTGCGTCGTCGATAGACTGGCGTGGCCGAGGAGCGCCTGGACGCTGCGCAGGTCGGCGCCGCCATCGAGCAGGTGAGTCGCAAAGCTGTGACGAAGTTTGTGTGGACTCACAGCAATCGGGATCGAGGTGTGCCGCAGGTAGCGTTTCAGGATTAGCCAGATGGAGCGCGTCGAAATCCGGTGCCGCGATTTATTGATGAAGAGCGGGCCGGTCTGGACATTCGCGGCGGCTCGATAGCGCGACACGGATTCGAGCGCGGGCAAACCAACCGGGCAGACGCGTTCCTTACGGCCTTTGCCGAGAATGCGGACGGACTCGGTGTAGATGTCGAGGTCGGCCACGTTGAGAGAGGCAAGTTCGGCGAGCCGCAAACCGCTGCTATAGAAAAGCTCGAGGATCGCGGCGTCGCGCAACGGCATCCAGGTCGGCGCGGCTTTTTCTTTCGGGGCATGCAGCGGCGCGCTGAGCAGTTCGTCGATTTGCTTCTGCGTGAGGACCAGCGGCAATTTCTTTTCCGCTTTCGGCAATTGAAGCTGGCGAACAGGATCGAGTCGGAGATTTTTTCGCTCGACGAGGAACCGATAGAAAGTGCGGAAGGCCGAGAATTGCAGGCGGATGTAGGAGCGCGCCTGGCCGTGCTTCATGAGCGCAAAGAGATAATCTCGGAAATCGTCCGCGCTGCATTTCAGCCAGGAATGAACTTCTTTTTGCGCGCGGAAAGCGGCGAGCGCCTGTCGATACACCGTGAGGGTGCGGGGCGAAACATTCCGCTCTACCTCGAGGAAGCGAAGGAACTCCTCCACGAGTTTGTCGCGGGAGTTGGGCGCGGCCACGATCCTACTCGGGCTTTTCTATTGTTCGCCCGACCGCGGCGCGAGCGCGATCGCTGTATTGGCTCTTGAAAATCGGAGCCGGGTTCGTCGAGATCACCTCGTATCGTTTCAGAACGAACTCGGGATAGAAGCCATTACTGGCGGGCTCGTAAACGGTCTGGCCGCTGAAGTTCCCGTAGAGTTTGTATTCGTAATTGTTATCGCTGCCGAAACTGAGTTTCTCCCGGTCCGGTGCGAGCTTTTCCTTTTCGTTGAGAACGACGAGCTGGGCTGTGCTCCACGGTTGCCCGGGCTTGCGCACGTAACCCCAGAATTTGTAGACCGAACCTTTGAAGTAGCGGTGCCCGATGAAATAATCGCCCGGCGCTTCGGCCGCGATCTTTTGCGCCGCATCGATCCGGGCCTGTTGAATTCCCTGCGGCTCCGTTGTCCCACAGCCGGTGAAAAGAAACAGACCGAGCAAAATTTCGGAGGCGAAAAGGAGTTGGAAGATGCGCTTGCTCATGGACACCTCCCTTTATCGCAGAGAATCGTTTCGTGCAATCCCTCTAGCCGCTCCCCATTCCTGCTCCTGATCTTGATCCTGCTCATGCTCTTCCGAGTGATCGCGGCTCCAAGAAAGGGATCAGGATTAGGATCAAGATCATGAGCAGGAGGATTTGTGATTCGGTTTTGCATCGCTGACTGCTTCCCCCTACGATGCTCGACCCAGCCACTGATCGCTACTCAACATCTCGATGATCACACGCTTTATCAGCGCCATTGGCCACAGAGTCATTTCCTTCATGACCTACGTCGGCGATGTCGTCGTCCTGGCGGGGGAGACAATCAGCTCGGCCTTTTCGCAGAAGATTCGCTGGCGTTTGTTCATGCACCAGATCGTCGAGATAGGATTGCGTTCGCAGCTCGTCGTCATGATCACCGGCGCGTTTACCGGCGCGGTCTTCGCGGCCCAGACTTATTTTCAATTCAACAAGCTCGGGATGGGCTCGGCGGTCGGCGCGGTGGTGTCGGTGTCGATTTGCCGCGAGCTGGGACCGGTCCTAACCGCGTTGATGGTGACGGGGCGAGTCGGCGCTTCAATGTCGGCTGAAATCGGGACCATGAAGGTGACCGAGCAGATCGACGCGCTCCGCGCCCTGGCCGTTCATCCGATCGATTACCTGGTGGTCCCGCGCACGCTCGCCATGATGGTGTCGATGCCGCTGCTGGTCGCGGAAGCGGTTGCCATCGGAATCGCCGCCGGATATTTCGTGGCGATTTTCCTGCTGGAAGTGAACGGCACTTACTACATGGCGAACATGGTCCGCTGGACGCTGATGCGCGACATCGTCATGGCGTTGACTAAAGCGTTTTGCTTTGCCCTGTTGATCGTCTTCATCAGCTGCCATAAAGGCCTCACGAGTAAGGAAGGCGCCGTGGGCGTGGGCAAGGCGACCACGGAAGCGGTCGTGAACGCTTCGCTCGCCGTGCTCGTTTTCAATTTCTTCCTGACCATGGGGCTGAACATCATCTTCCCCGCGGGCTACCAGTAATCGTGAATTCTTCCTCGATGATCGAGGTGCGAGGGTTGGCGAAAAGACTCGGACGCCAGGAGATTCTGCGCGGGGTCGATCTGACCGTCGCGAAAGGCGAGACGCTGGTCATCATCGGCCGGAGCGGCGGCGGCAAGAGTGTTCTGCTGAAAAATCTCATCGGATTGATGCAACCCGACGCGGGCGAAATTTGGATCGACGGGGAAAACATCATCGGGCTGACCGAGCGCAAACTGGCCGCGATCCGGCGCAAGGTAGGCATCCTTTTCCAGGGCGGCGCGCTCTTCGATTCAATGACGGTGGAGGAAAACATCGCGTTCCCGTTGCATGAAGCCGGCGAACGCGATTTGAAAAAGATCGCCGGGAAAGTGCGCGAGATGCTTGAGGTGATCGAACTCGATGGCGAAGAAAAAAAGATGCCGGTGAACCTGAGCGGGGGGATGAAAAAGCGGGTCGGCCTGGCTCGGTCGATCATCCGCCAACCCTCGTGTGTCCTCTACGATGAACCGACGGCCGGTCTCGACCCAGTGGTCTCGGATAGCATCAACCGCCTGATCCGCCGCCTCCAGAAACGCCTGGGCGTGACGAGCATTGTCGTCACCCACGATATGAAGAGCGCGTTTCACATCGCGGACCACATCGCCTACCTGCACGAGGGGCGGATCTATTTTTATGGAACGCCGCAGGAACTCGAAGTCTCGACCGATCCGTTGATCCAGGATTTCATGCTTGGACGATCGGAGGAAAGCGCGCCGAAATCAGGCTGACGCGAGGAGAACCCGTGATAAGTTCGATGAGCTAGATTCCCTCGAAGAAAAATGGCGACTCGTCACAGCGACAAAGGTCTCGAGTTCAAGGTCGGCGGGTTCGTCCTCGTCGGGCTCGTGGTGCTGGGCGCGCTCCTGGTGCAGTTCGGCCGGATCGGCGAAGGGTTCCAGCACTACTACGGATTGCTGGTGAAGTTTCCGGATGCGAGCGGTCTCCTCAAAGGCTCCGATGTCCTGCTGGCCGGTGCGAAGATCGGGCATGTGTCGGGCGGACCCCGCCTGGCGGAATCGGGCCAGGGGGTGGAAGTGCCTCTGCGGATTTTTGATTTTGTAAAAGTTCCGGCCGGCAGCCGGTTTACGGTTGGCTCTTCCGGTTTGCTCGGTGATCGCTTCGTCGCCGTCAGCGTTCCCGCGCGAATCACCCAGGATTTCATCCCGAAGAACAGCGTGATCGAAGGCACGCGCGAAACGGGCCTCGACGATCTTACCCGCGAAGGCGGATTGCTGGTGACCGATCTCCGCACGGCCGTGCAAAACGCGAACGCGGCGATCTCGCGCTTGAACGACGAAGCTCTTTCGCCCGCGAATATGGAAAACCTGAAAGCGGCAGTGGCGAATTTGAATAGCGCGACGACGGCGCTGGCCGCATCCACTCAAAAGATTGACGGCGTCCTGGACAAAGCCAGCGAGACCATGGACTCGGCGAAAAAAGCCGCGGACGATTTGCCCGGGGCGATCGCCGACGCGCGCAAGACGATCCAGGCTGCGACCGAAACGATCCAGAAAGCCTCGACTGGAAAGGGCGCGCTGGCCACGCTGCTAACGAACCAGGAGTTCGCGAATGACCTGCGTGCTCTGGTCAGCAACCTGCGGGCACACGGCGTCCTATTTTATCGAGACAGTGCTGCGAAAGAGGAAGCGCGCAGCCAGCAGAATCCAACCCGCCGCAACCCCAGACCCTGATGACGCCATTACTCACAGTAAATCTTCTCCGCGTTTTGTTCGTCACGTTTTGTGCGGCGATCGGCGGCATGGTGACCGTGGAAACCCAGGGGTTGGCCACGCCGGGCATCCTAATCGGGGTGGTCTTCGCGCTGATCATTGTCCTGGCGGACCGGGTCCTGAAGGGCTTTTCGTTGCGGGCATTTTCTTCCGCCACCTTCGGCCTTCTCCTCGGCCTTCTCTTCGCGAATCTGCTCGTGGCTTCCGACGTTTTGCGTTTTCAAAGCGACACCGTGCAATGGGCGGCGCGCCTCGTGGTGTATTGCACTTTCGGTTATCTCGGGATGATGCTCGCCATGCGGAGCAACCGGGACGAGTTCTCTCTCATCATCCCCTACGTGCGTTTCGCGCGCGAGACGACGCAACGCGAGCCACTCGTCGTCGACACCAACGTCATCATCGATGGGCGGATCGCCGAGCTTTGCGCCACCGGTTTTCTCAGCCGCGCCTTGATCGTGCCCCGGTTCGTCCTCGGAGAATTGCAAACGCTGGCCGACTCGCGCGACCAAATCAAACGGGAGCGTGGCCGCCGCGGTCTCGACATTTTGAACCAGCTCCAAAAATCGCGGGAGTTGGACCTCACCATCCATGAGACCACCGGCGACGCCGATCTTTCCATCGACGCCCGGCTGGTCCGCACCGCGAAACTTTTGCAGGCGCGTTTGCTGACGAACGACCAGGCGCTCTGCCAGGTGGCGCGGCTCCAGCAGGTGCCGGCCTTGAACCTCTCCGATCTCGCGCGCGCCCTGCGCCCGAGCGCGGCGGCCGGCGACGAATTGGAATTGAATCTCGTCAAGGAAGGGCGCGAATCACACCAGGCCGTCGGTTATTTGCCGGATGGTACCATGATCGTGGTGAACCACGCGCGGCCCTATCTCGGGAAAGTTGCGACGGTGGTAGTTTCGAGCGCGCTCCAAACCGGCGCGGGCCGCCTGATTTTTGCGGAGGTGAAACAGAACGCCTCGCCTCCGGTGTAGCGTCGTTTCTTTCTGGGGAGCGCACGCGTCTCGCGTGTCTGGCGATGGCGTCTCGCCATCGCGAACTTTCCCCTCGTTCCCAAACTCTGTTTGGGAACGCACTTGTCCCGGCAACTCAGTTGCCCCGCCAGCGAAACAGAGTTTCGAAGACAATGTCATTCCCAAACAGAGTTTGGGAACGAGGGGCAGGAAGATTGTTTCGGCGAGACGCCGAAACCAACGTGCGAGACGCACGCGCTCTCCGGAGAAAACTGCTACAGCCCCACGGCTGACCGCACGCGCTTCATTACCTTGCCGGCTTCTTCGTTCGCCCGCACTGCGCCTTTCTTGAGCACGGTCTCGAGATATGCCGGATCGCGCAGAATCTCTTCTCGCCGCTTGCGCATCGGCTCGAAATATTCCCAGACCTTTCCGAAAAGCTGCTTCTTGAAATCACCGTAGCCCGTCCCGCCCCGCTGAAACGCTTCGCGCATTTTTTCGGTCTCCTCCTTGCTCGCGAATAGGGAATAGAGCTGAAAGATTGTCGAGGTCGCGGGATCTTTCGCCGCCTCCACCGGGCTCGAGTCAGTCACGATGCTCATGATGCGCTTCCGCATTTCTTTTTCGTCGCCGAAGATATCGATCGTGTTTCCGTAGCTCTTGCTCATCTTCTGGCCGTCGAGACCGGGAACCGTTTCCGTGGCGGCTTGAATATTGGGCTCGGGCAATTTCAAACTGTCGCCGAAGGTTTCGTTAAATTTCTGCGCCATATCGCGCGCCATTTCGAGGTGCTGCTTCTGGTCCTTGCCCACCGGCACGACATCGCTGTCGTAGATCAGGATGTCGGCGGCCATCAACACCGGGTAGGTGAAAAGTCCGGCGGACGCCGGCAGCCCACGCGCGACTTTATCTTTATAAGAGTGCGCTCGCTCGAGCAGCGCTTTCGGAGTGACCGTCGACAAGATCCAGGTCAGCTCGGTGACCTGTGGCACGTCGCTCTGCCGGAAGAGCGCCCCCTGGTCCGGGTCGAGGCCGCAAGCGAGAAAATCGAGCGCTATTCTCCGGCTGTTTGCCCGAAGCGTCTCAGGATCAACGATAGTCGTCAGCGCGTGATAATCGGCGATGAAATAGAAGGCTTCACCCTGCGCTTGAAGCGCGATCGCCGGCCGCATCATACCCAAATAATTTCCGATGTGAAGAATGCCGGTAGGTTGAATGCCGGAAAGAATGCGCATGCTTTTTTTGGATTAGCCCAGAGTCATCGACTGCACTCCGAATGACAAATGGAAATGGTTCGCCAATTTCGCCGGCCCAAAGCAGATTCGCCGCGTGAAAATGAACAGGTTCCTCGGTCATCGCTTTCTTCTCACGAGCTGTCTGGCAATCGCGCTGGCTCGACCTGCTGCGGGCCAGGGCCCCGCGCCCTCGCCATTCCTGTCGCCCGCG